>CALGNA010000137.1 GCA_937958795.1 uncultured Bdellovibrionales bacterium
TTCCAATTGGGCCGGAGACGACTTGCATGGCTCCGGACTTATTTGTTCTCCAGTTACCTACAGTAATAGAATGAGTATCATTTTTGCTGATTGGGAATAAAGCCGAATGCCAGTTGCATATTCTTTTCTTCGTGAGTGGGCTTTTATAATCTTGAGTAGCGTTGATCATTATTTCAACAATGCCTTCGGTAGGTTTGCTCGAAGTAATAAGCCCTCCATCTGGAACTCCTAAATGTCGAGCGATAGATGATCGAACTTCTTGAGGATTGAGATTTTCGCCTTCTATCTCTGATGATTTAAGAACATCACTTGTTAGTGTTCCTAGGCTTGCTTCTTGTGTTGCCTTAAGGCCAGCATGTTGCATTTTTCCCAATAGACGACCTTGTTTATATCTCAACTCCGCAAGTTGTACCTCTAGGGCTTGGGAGTCCCAATGGAAGTTTGGCCAGAGTTTGTATTCATAAATCCACTTCATTAATCACCTCAAGATATAATGTGATTATAAGCCTTATTCACATGATTAACAAGCCTATTCACTGTAAAAAATAAGGTGAATAATTATGAATTTTCTATAATTCTCTATAAAATTAAGAGCTTAACTGGTTTCTTAATTTTAAAGGTAAATATTAATTAAATAATGAGAAGTGTGATTCTATAAACTCTAATAGATTCCTATGTTTTGCGTTGTGCAAAACACCTCAAGATACAAATTAGAGTTACTTACCAGTGGCGAAATTTAACTATTATTGTTTAAATTTTTTGAGATAATTCAGAAATAATGGCACTATTTTTAAGTAGTAAATCAATTTTAGGCGTTAAAAGTAAAAGAATAGTTTGCGAGTCCACAATGTAACATATTGGACCCTCTCTGGTTTCTTCTAACGTATTGTACATATCATACAATGTCATAGAGGCTAATGATGGAACTGCATTGTTGGAATTAGTTGAAAATATTCCTGAATGAACTTTAAAGCCACCACCGTAGCCAGTTATAAAATCTAATGAGGTTAAATTAGGTTTTTCAGGAACAATGTTTATTCTATTAATCTCATAAAGAATGAGTTTTTTTTCGTAGTTTTGTATTCTATAATCTGAAAAATTAATATTAATGGTGCCAATAGTTTTATACATAAATTTTTTGTATTTATATAAGTCTACTGGATGTTTAGACCCAATATTTGAATAAAGTTCATTTAATAAATTATATTCTGTCACAAAAAGATCTAAAAAATCATCTTTAGCTTTATATATTTCTTCATATTGTTTATAAATACACTTTTTTTGTTGATCTGATAAAATTAGATTTTTTACTTTATTCTCATTAAATAAGCCTGATTCTTCAGGGGTGTACAAATTATCAATAAGTCCAAACTTTAATTTTGTATAAATATAATGCTTAGTACTTGTAGCTTCTATATGATGTGAAATAGCTGAATGCGAATTTTCATTGTAAGGGCCCAAGTGAAACTTTGATTCAAGTCCTTCGTTAGTTTCAAAATCATGTCCATCATCATGCCCACTTGAATTAAATCCTAAAAACAGTAGCAGAACTATCGGTGCAAGTTTTTTCATACCAAACTCCCTCTTAGTAATAAAAATTTATATCTATAAATTAATCTAAATGAATATTAACAAAAATAAAGCATGAGCTGCAATCTTTGACTTGGGTGTAAATATAGACTGACTCAGGTTTTGAATTCTAGCTTAAGCCTTTATACCCATCTGTAATTACACAAATACAAACAAAGCCTAAGTCTTCAGCTTGTTTGGACCAAAACTTAGTTAAGCTAGCGTCTTCATCAATTAAAATAATGGGTGTATTTTTTTCTTTTGTTGTATTGAAAAAGTCTTTTATTTGATGCTCATCCATATAGTCTGATTTTTTTAATAGATCTAATCCAGGTAAATTAGACAAGTTCTCGATACTTAAATCAGGATGAGTGAGTCTAATGAATTTAAAATGAACTCTTTGATTGAAAAGATTTTGAACATGGTAACCAGAAACGGCAAATCCATTCATGTAGCTGTTCCTTTTGGTGTTTTTTGCTTTAGTTGTTTTGCTGTAGGTAGCTTAGTTGCAAAAGAAGGGATTTGATTTTTGTATTTAAAATACAAAAAGAGTCCTAAAAGAATAAAGGTAAAACTTAGAGAAAAAGGGATTCGTGGGTGAATGCTGCCGTAAACAAAACCACCAAGTGCAGGTCCTAAGATACGAGCCAATGCAGAAAAAGATTGGTTCAGCCCCATTATAAGACCCTGATCTTCTTTTCTCGTTAACCCACTGAGGCTACCAGTTACAGAAGGTTGGAAGAGGCCATGGCCGATACCAAATAAAGTCAGTGCTAGAGCTAGAGTTAAAATGCTAACAGATGCAGCTAAGCCCAAAAACCCAAGTAACATGAGAACAAGTGAAAGTTGTAAGATATTTTTTTCACCGTATTTTGGTAAAAACTTTCTAACTAAATAACCTTGAGTAAAGGCCATGAGAATACCAATGTAGGCAAAGCCTAAAGAGGCCTGCTTAAGTGTCCAGCTGTATTTATCCTGCATCCACATAAAGAGCGGAGCCTCAATGATGGCCAAGGCAATTGTAGATAAGAAAAATAACAAAATAAGCTTCATGATGAGGGGCGAGTGATTTTCTTTTACAGCTTTAAGTTGTGCAAGACGAGAGAGTCTTTTCTTTGGAGTACCTTCTGTTTTTTGAAGAGTTTCTTTAAAGGCAAAGAATGCGAATACAAAGTTACAAAGACCAATAATCCCGGCCATTAAGGCAGGGAATTGATGGCCAAAGGGAGCGGCTTGAGAAATAGAGGTTCCTATATCTGTAAGATATGCTCCAAAAAATGGACCTAAAACAAAGCCTAACCCAAAAGCAGCTCCAACAAGTCCCATGCTCTGGGATCTTTTTTCTAAAGGAGTAATGTCAGCAACTGCGGCCATCGCTGTCGAAAGATTGGCCCCAAAAAAACCAGCAAGTGATCTTGCTAAAAACAAAAAGAGTAGGCTTGGGCTAAAGGCAAACATGATATGGGAGAGTGCAGATCCAAACAAGGTTAAGAGGAGGATGGGTCTTCTTCCAACACGGTCACTGATTTGCCCCCAAAACGGAGAAAAAATAAACTGAAAAAGAGAGTAGGTCGACATGAGTAAGCCCACTAATAAGGGCGATCCACCAAACTCTCTGGCTAAATAAGGGTGAAGAGGAATAATCATCCCAAAGGCAATGAGATCAAAAAGAATGGTTATAAAAACAATAAGTAAACGCACAGTTAGTACCTTTGGTGGGTTTTAAAGTCGATATGAGGTGTTTATAGATCCATATTTAATGGGGTTCTTGTTCTGAGGCAAGTGTGATAGTGCTTACCTATGAATAAGCTCTATTTTAAGGTCTGTAGATTTTTGATAGGCAGGCCTATACGCTGTAAATAAAAGAGTTTAGTATATTAAGTAAGTCCTAAGGGCTTTATTTTATTGATTTTAAGGGAATTTTTAATGGCACTTTCAGATAGGTATGAGCCTCAAGGGTCGGAAGATAAAATATATAAAATGTGGGAAGAGTCAGGTTCTTTTAAGGCTCAATTAGACTCTGATAAGCCTAATTATACGGTTATTTTGCCACCGCCCAATGTAACGGGGTTTTTACATATAGGCCATGCTTTAGACCACACAATCCAAGATGTTTTGGTTCGTTGGAAGAGAATGAGTGGTTATAATGCCTTTTGGCTTCCGGGGACGGACCATGCTGGGATTGCCACTCAATCCGTTGTAGAAAAGCAACTTTATAAGGACTCTAAAAAAACGCGCAGAGATTTAGGCCGCGACGCTTTTGTTAAAGAAGTTTGGAAGTGGAAAAATACTTATGGTGAGCGGATTGTAAGCCAAATGAAAAAACTAGGGGACTCTTGTGATTGGGATCGTCAGGTTTTTACATTAGATGAGGGTGTTTCAAAAGCTGTCAGAAGAGTTTTTGTAAGTCTTTATGAAGAGGGTTTAATTTATAGAGGTAAGAGACTTATAAACTGGAGTCCAAAATTACAGACCGCACTTTCTGATATAGAAGTTGAACATAGAGACATTAAAGGTAGTATGTGGACTTTTAAGTATCCTCTTTTAGGGACGTCTACATTTTTGAGTGTCGCAACAACAAGGCCAGAAACGCTATTAGGTGATACAGCACTTTGTGTTCACCCTGATGATGAAAGATATAAAAAGTATATAGGACAAAAAGCAGTTGTTCCTTTTGTAAATAGAGAGATTCCAATTATTGCAGATGAATATGTAGATCCTGAGTTTGGTTCAGGTGTTGTGAAAATAACACCAGCTCATGATTTTAATGATTATGAAGTAGGCCTTAGAAATAAGTTACCAATGGAAAACATTATGACAACATCTGGTAACATAGTTCAAGGTTATGGAGATTTTTCTGGTTTATCGATGCAGCAAGCTCGTCAGCTGATGTTAGAAAAAATGGAAGCTGATGACTTACTGATTGAAACAAAGCCTCATAATTTATCTGTAGGACATTGCGAGCGTTCAGGCTGTGTAGCGCAGCCTTATCTTTCTGAGCAGTGGTTTGTAAAAATGAAAGGCATGGCAGATGAGGCCTTAAAAGCTGTAGAGCGCGGGGATACAGAGTTTGTTCCGGCTTCTCATGAAAAGACTTACAATCATTGGTTATCAAATATACAGGACTGGTGTATTTCTCGACAGCTGTGGTGGGGACATCAAATACCGGCGTGGACTTGTTCTTTATGTAAAAAACAAATTGTAGCAGAGATAGACCCAACAAGTTGCCCAGGTTGTAATTCAACAAAACTTATTCAAGATGAAGATGTTTTAGATACGTGGTTTAGTTCTGGTTTGTGGCCTTTTAGCACAATGGGCTGGCCTGAAGAGACTGACTTGTATAAGAAGTTTTACCCAACACAAACTTTAGTAACTGGGCATGATATTATTTTCTTTTGGGTTGCTCGAATGATGATGATGGGACTTAAGCTAACGAAGCAAGTTCCATTTAAAAAGGTCATACTTCATGGTTTAGTGAGAGATTCTCAAGGCCGGAAGATGTCAAAGTCTTTAGGGAACTCTATTGATCCTCTTGGTTTAATAGAAAAAAACGGTGCTGATGCTTTAAGGTTTACCTTAATGTCTCTAATGCAGACAGGAAGAGATTTAAAGTTTTCAGAACAAAGATTAGAGGGCTACAGAAACTTTATGAATAAGATCTGGAATGCTGCCAGATTTATAAAGCAAAATATGGGTGAGAGTGAGCAGCAAACAATATCGCCAAATATTACATTTAAAGATTTAGAGCAATTAAATTTAAGTGATTATGATAAGTGGATTGTTGCAGAGTTTTCGCAAAAAATAAAAACTGTCATTAAAAATTTAGATTCTGATAGGTTATCAGAAGCATCTCTAGAGATGTACAAATTTACATGGAATCAGTTCTGTGACTGGTATTTGGAATTTTCTAAAACCTCGTTATATGGTGATGATGTTAAGCAAAAAAGTGTTAGTCTTTCAGTTTTACATTTTGTTTTTAAAAACACTTTAAAAATGTTGCACCCTATAACTCCATTTATTACAGAAGAACTCTATCAAGAGATGGGTTTTGGTTCAGAAGACAACTTACTTATAACTTCAGACTACCCAAAATCTTTTGATTTAAGTCCAGATTATTTAGAGAGCCATCATAAAATTAATTTATTAAAAGAAGTGATTTTTCAAGTTCGTCAGATACGTGGAGAAAATGGAATTAAAGCCAGTGAAAAACTAAATATCTATTTAGATGTATCAAACTCTAGTGAAAATGAGACTTTAAAAAGCTTAAAGCCAGCCATTTGTAAATTAGCAGGGGTAGAGACTTTACATTTTTCAAAAAAAGATGATCTTAATAAATGTGGTATTAGTATGTTCTATACTTCAGATGGACATAAAGTAAGCTTAGTATTGCCACTTGAAGGTCTAGTTGACCTTGAGGAAGAAGCTAAGAGAATAGAGAAGAGACTTGAGAAGACTGAAAAAATGATGACAGCAATAGAGAAGAAGCTATCCAATCAAAGCTTTATTAAAAATGCACCTGCAGAGCTAGTTGAAAAGGATAAAGAAAATTTACAAGAGTATAAGTCGCTTATGAGTTCATTAAAGGATCATATGCAAAGGCTTAGAAGTTAATAGGAATAAATGAGTATAAACAAAAAAGTACTTCAAGGACGAATTAAGAGACATGCAGACGGCTATGGATTTTTCATACCAGATGATACAAATGAGCCAGATCTTTACATAGCTCCAAATCGCATGAAACACATAATGGCAAACGATCGAGTTGAGGCCAGAGTCTTAAGAAAAAATGGAGATCGTTTTTACGGTGAAGTTTTAAAAGTAACAGAACGATCTATTACACAGGTTATTGGAAAAATTGGTTTTAAAGCAGGTCGCTATTTTTTAAATGATGATAGCCATACTTGGGGTACAAAACTTTTAATTGAAGAATCAGGCTTAGCTAAAGCTAAAGAAAACGAGTGGGTTGGAGTTCAAATCACCCAGTACCCAACAGATAGATTAGAGTTAAAAGGAAAAGTAACAGAAGTTTTAGGTGAACATTTAGAGCCTATTCACGATATCTATAAAATTATCTTTGAAATGGGCGCTCCTTATGAGTTTCCAGCTAGAGTCTTATCTGAAGCGGAAGGTTTTTCAGATGAAGTACTAGAGTCTGATAAAAAGAATAGAAAAGACTTAAGAAAAACACCTTTGATCACAATTGATGGGGCGACAGCAAAAGATTTTGATGATGCTATTTTCGTAGAAAAAACAAAAGGTGGCTTTAGAGCTATTGTTGGTATTGCTGATGTTTCTCATTATGTCAGACCAGGTTCAGCCATTGATGATGAAGCTGTTGAGCGTGGGACAAGTATTTACTTTCCGGGTTCTGTTGTTCCTATGCTCCCAGAAAAGCTTAGTAATGGCTTGTGTTCACTAAACCCTCATGTGGATAGATTAGCACTTTGTTGTGAAATGCATTTTAATCATAAGGCAGAGATTCAAAAAGTCGATTTATTTGAAGCCGTCATGCAAAGTCATGCACGTGTAACATACGGTCAGGCTCAAGAAGTTCTTGAAGGCAATGGAGATAAAAAATTCCAATCAGTAGCACCTGTTATTGAAGTTGCAAGAGATCTTGCGCTTTTGCTTATGAAGAAAAGAAAAGAACGCGGGTCACTTGAGATTGATATTCCTGAAACAGTTGTTGAAGTCGATGGAAGAGGTGAGCCTGTTGATATTTTAACTTCTGAGAGAGTCTTTACCCATAAGTTAATTGAAGAGCTTATGCTGATTACAAACGTCAGCGTGGCGAGGTTTTTAGAAAAAAAGAAGCTCCCACAAATGTATCGAATACATGAGAGTCCAGATGAGCTATCTTTTCAAAATTTATCTAAATTTTTGGAACCATTTGGTTTTAAGAAAAAAATAGCTGCTAAGTCTTCTCAAAAGTCTTTAAATACAATCATGCAAAAGTTCTCTAAAGAGAAAACCTCTTATGTGATTAATATGTTGGTTTTACAGAGTTTAAAGCAAGCCAAGTATTCACCAGAGCGTCTTGGGCATTATGGTTTAGGCTTTGAGTCTTACGCTCACTTTACGTCACCTATCAGAAGGTATCCAGATCTTATTACGCACAGGTTAGTAAAGTCTGTGATTATTGGAAATCCTTATAAAAAATTATCCCAAGAGGATCTAGAAAAGCTTGGTGATCAGTGTAGTCAGTTTGAACAACGAGCAGTAAAATGTGAGAGAAAAGTTGTCTCTATTAAAAAGGCAAGATTTTTAGAGCCTCATTTAGGGAAAAGTTTTAACGGTTTTATAACAAAGCCTGTTAAATTTGGTTTGTTTGTTCATTTAAAAGATTTTTCTATTGATGGGTTGGTAAAGTTAGACAGTCTAGGAAAAGATAGATTTAATTACTATGAAGACCACCTGATATTAAGAGGTCAAAGATCAGGCTACACCTATAGAATAGGCGACGCTGTTAAAATTAAGATCGCACAAGTAGATGTTATAACAGGTAAAGTTGATTTGGAGTTATTAGAGCATACTGCAACTAAAAGTGATTCAGATGCTAAGCTTGGTTTTAAAAAGCCTGGCTCAAAAAAATCTGGTTATAAAAAGTCAGGATCAGATAGGTATAAAGGCTCAAAAAAAAGTAAATCAAGTAAGTACGGCTCTAAGAAGTATGGTTCAAAAAAGCAGGGTTCCGAGGATGAAGATTCTGAATCTGACTCTAAAAAGCCTTATTCCGGAAAAGCCTATTCAAAATTTAAGAGATCTGAGTCAGAGGATTCTGATCAAGGTTCTGGCAAAAAGAAGTCTAGAGGTTTTTCAAAGAAAAGCGGTTCTAAGACTAGTAGCTCTAAAGCAAGTAGTCCTAAAAAGAACAGTAAGAGCTCTAAAAAAACAGGAAA
>CALGNA010000138.1 GCA_937958795.1 uncultured Bdellovibrionales bacterium
GCATTAGAAATAAGTCTATTTGCCAATTTAATCATAATTGGAAAGTTCTTAAATCTTTGTTGTAAAGAGTGAAAATGCTGTAAGCTTAAAACGGTAGTGGGAGCCATAATAGCAACCTGCATTCCATTTTCTACAACTTGAAAAGCTGCGCGCATTGCAACTTCTGTTTTGCCGAACCCAACATCTCCACAAATAAGTCGATCCATTGGGAAATCTTTTCTGAAATCTTCTTTTATATTTTGAATTGCTAGGTCTTGGTCAACAGTTGTCTTGAATGGAAAGTTTTTATTAAATAAATTTTCTTTTTCCCGTGAAATTGAAATTGGAACTCGTTTGGCTTGAGATCTTTTGGCGTAGAGCTCTAATAAATCGTAAGCTAGATCTTTTAGTTTTTTTTGAGCTTTGTCTTTTTTTTCAGTCCATTTTTTTGAACTCAGTGAATCCAGTTGAGCAGTAGAAGAGGCATCCTTATATTTTTTTACATAATCAATTTTATCAATAGGTACGTACAGAGTTTCATTATTCAAATATTCTATCACAAGACACTCTTGTTGTGTGTCTTGTGATTTAATAACTTCAAGTCCTTTGTATCTCCCAACTCCATGTTCTATGTGAACCACAAGTTCACTAGGTTTTATTTGGGCAAAGGCTATAGCTTCAGTTTTTTTATAGGAAGCTGTAAATTTTTTATGAGAAGAAGTTTTTTGAGGTTTTTTTAAAAACTTAAAAAATTCTGTATTTAAATAGTACTTTTTTAGTTGGGAGCAGTAAAAATTTGAAGTTAAAGATGATGAAACAAATTGTACACTGGTATTCTCAGAAAACATGGCTTCTTCCAAGTTTTCAAAGGATTTCAAGTTTTTTAAATGAAACTGTTCAGATAAATAATTTTTAATATTTAATTTTTCATTCTCTGATTTTGTAAAAATCGAGATATTTTGAATAGAGCCTGATTCCATTTGTTCCATAAGCTCGGTAAAATTAATATTTTTAGGCAAGATCTTTATGCTGTCATCTAAAGTGTAATTTGTACTATTGGAAAGTTTTAAACTAAGTAAGTTAATGTTTTTTTCAAATTCTAAGTTCATGTTTTCTGAGGAAAGAAAGAGGTCTTTTCTTGAATAGAAGGTAGAGACGGAAGTTAGGGTTTTGGTGTCTTCTTCTAAGTTATGGAGTGAGTCAGGATTACTTAAAAAGCTTTGGAAGAGCTTGTGGCAGAGAGCTTTATCATTCCACCAGAAAAATGACTGCGGGTTTATAAAATCAAGAGCACAATGATTATAAAAGAAACTTGAAAGGCTTCTTTCGTAATTAGGATGCACAAAAAGTTCAGAAAGTTGCTTTTGTATTCTCATCTTAGAGTCTTTATCTAGGGCAATATAATCTTCTGATGACTTTAAGTGAGCTTCATAATCAATACGTTTTGAAACAAAGGGGCTTTTCTCATTTGCTAAGTTTAAATCTAGAACTGAGAAGCTAGAGTTTGGTAACCTTCTTTGGGATTCAACATCAAAGTATTCAAATTGTGTAGGTGTGAAGCCCTTTAGTTGAATACGAACTGGTTTGTTGCTAGTGGTCGGAAAAAGATCAAGAATTCCACCCTTTAAACAAAAATCACCTTTTTCTTCAACAATTAACTTTTCAGAATAACCTAAAGCCTCTAATTCATTCAAAGGGTCTTCTGGACGTTCATGATCCAGTGTCCACTGAAGACAACTTGCTTTGAGCTTGTCAGGAGAGAGCGTTTTTTGTACCAAGGCGTCATAAGTCGTTAGAAAAATTCCAGATTCAGAAAATAACATTTTATAGAGCCAATAGATGCGATCAGCACTTTGGCTTGTAAAATCTAGGTCGCCTTCGACGTTTTCATAATTCCAACCCGGCAAAGTATAAATAGGCTCTTGTAGGCTTTTTTCAAGCTCTTCTTGGGCTAGAAGGAGAGCTGAATGATTTGGGTATATTAAAATATGCTTAAAATTTTTAAATTTATGTTTTGAATCTAAATAGAAAAGTAAAAAACTTGGGATATGAGATGGCGTAATCCAATCTATTGGTGAGATCTTTCTTTGAAATGCTGAGTTTATTTGAGTAAAAAGATAAGAATTCATCTGGACCTTGATTTTTCAATTGGATTTTTCAGAGGGTTTTTATATATCATGTAAAGAAAGAAAAACAGTGAGGTCATAATTGTGTCACAAATGTTGTGGATAGGTATACTAACCTTAATTGTTATTACATTTGGTGCACTCATGCTTGGAGTAGCATCTTTACTTGGGCCAAAAGTCAAATCTTTGGTTAAAAGTGAGCCTTATGAGTGTGGAATCCCTGTGCCAGATGAAGATAAATCAATGTCTAAAACCATTCCTGTGCAGTTTTATCTTACAGCTATATTGTTCATTTTATTTGATATAGAAATAATTTTTATGTTTCCTTGGGCTTTGATCTATAAGGATGGCATAGAAGCAGGACAGGGGCCTTACCTGCTAATTTCTATGGGAATCTTTATCGCTTTGTTTGTTGTTGGCTTAGTGTGGGAAATTTCATCAAAGGCCTTAGATTGGGAGAAGTAGGTTTGGATTTTTTTTATATATTCTTTCAAGTTATAAAAATGCTGGTGATTTTTTTGCTTATGGTAACAATGGTTCCATTGTTAGTTTGGGTCGAACGAAGGGGCTCAGCATTTATTCAAAATAGACTAGGACCTAACCGAGTGGGTCCACTTGGTTTACTCCAACTTTTAGCTGATGCCGTTAAATTCTTCTTTAAAGAAGAATTTGTTCCAAAAAATGGGTATAAGACAATTTTTTACTTAGCACCTATAGTTGCTCTTATCCCTGGTGCGATTGCTTTTGGAGCCATACCGCTTGGCATACCTTTAGATATTGGTGCTTTTAATGCCTTTGGACAGACCTGGGGCCCATACAATCTTGGGTTCCAAAGTTTTGAACTTGGGATAGGGGTTGTCTTTGTCTTAGCTGTAGCCTCTCTTGGAGGCTACTCATTGCTTTTAGCAGGATGGGGCTCAGGTAATAAATACTCTATGATGGGAGCATTAAGAGCTTGTGCTCAAATGATAAGTTATGAGCTGGCTTTAGGCTTAAGCTTAGTTGGGATTTTGCTGATATATGGGACGTTTAGTTTTAATGATATTGTAAATATGCAAGAAGGGCCTCTTAATTTTTCTATTGGTCAAAAAGATATCGTTATTGGTTTTTTACCCAACTGGGGGATATTTTTTCAACCTTTAGGAGCTATTTTATTTTTTGTAGCAACTTTTGCAGAAACCAATCGAGCACCTTTTGATTTACCAGAAGCTGAAGCTGAGCTTGTAGCCGGTTTTCATACTGAGTATGGTGGCCTAAAGATGTTACTTTTTTTCATAGGTGAATATGGTCATATGATGGTCGCATCAGCCCTAATGACAACTTTATTTTTTGGAAGTTACCATATCCCTTTTGTAACTCCAGATGGACTTCTAAGTTTCCTAAATTCATTTATGGGAGCTGGTTTTGCAAAGTGGATACAGTTTCTAATCTTTCATATTTCATTTATGCTGAAAGTTATTTTCTTTTTATGGGTATTTGTTTGGGTTAGATGGACTGTGCCGCGTTTTCGATATGATCAGTTAATGGATCTTGGTTGGAAAAAAATGCTTCCATGGGCTTTATTTAACACAGTGGTAACAGCTGTTGCCATGCTTTTATTGGCCTAACGAGAGAAGGGGTTGTCTTGGATTTAGCGAGTGTGTTTTTTTGGATTTTATCAATACCTATATTAGTAGGTGCAATTTGTGTGGTGTTTTCTAAAAACCCTTTATTCTCAGCACTTTTTTTAGTTTTGAGTATGGTGGGGCTTGGAGCTTTGTATTTTCAGTTAGGTGCACATTTTATTTCTGCAGTACAAATTGCAGTTTATGCCGGCGCTGTCATGGTTCTTTTTGTTATGGTTCTAATGCTCTTTGATAGAAAAGCAGTAGAATCTGAGGAAGCTGCAGTGATTAAAAACTCACAATTTAAGTGGCTATTAGTAAGTGTGTTCTTAGGTCTTATGCTGGGGCTTATATTTTCGCAAAGTTTTATTGCAGGGCCAGATACAATCTTACCAGAAGCAACTTCAGTTGTGAGTACAAAAGAACTTGGTAACTTACTTTATTTTAAAAATATTCTGAGTTTTGAAATTCTTGGCCTTCTTTTGTTGGTTATAGCAGTGGGTGTGGTTTCATTAAGTCGAATAGAGGGTGGTTCAGATGACTGATCTCTTAAGTTTTTTTCAAGTCAGTTTAAATCATTATTTAGCTTTAGGTTTAATCCTTTTTACATTGGGTTTAGCTGGAGTTTTTATTAGAAAAAATCTTATTGTTATTCTGATGTGTCTTGAGTTGATGTTAAATGCAGTAAATCTCATATTTGTTGCTTTTAGCCATTACCAAGGAATACCACTTGGCCAAGTCTATGTATTTTTTATTATGACAGTAGCTGCTGCAGAAGCAGGGGTTGGTCTTGCCATTGCTATTTCTATTTACAAGAGATTTGGCACCATCAAGATGGACTTACTTACGGCGCTAAAGGGGTAACGAAATGGATTTATATGTCATTGGTGTAGT
Source organism: uncultured Bdellovibrionales bacterium (assembly GCA_937958795.1). Lineage (GTDB taxonomy): Bacteria > Bdellovibrionota > Bdellovibrionia > Bdellovibrionales > UBA1609 > CALGNA01. The sequence goes on from CALGNA010000138.1 coordinate 4,604, forward strand.
TTTATTGCCCCTCATCGGTTTTTTAATTAATGGAATTTTATGGGATAAGAATAATAGAATTGTATCTGGTACGATTGCATCAGCATGTGTAGCAGGTTCTTTTGTTTTAAGTATTATCATATTTCTTTCTGTTAGAGCCGCAAGTGTAGGTGAGAGATCTTTTTTAATTCATTTTTATGATTGGATACATGTGGATGCCTTAAAGGTCCCAATGGCTTTTTTAATAGATCCATTGAGCTCTATTATGTGTTTACTTGTAACTGGTGTTGGACTGTTAATTCATATTTTTAGTATTGGATATATGGATGAAGAAAAAAGACCAGCAAAGTATTTTGCGTTTCTAAATCTATTTATTTTTAATATGCTTATTTTAGTTTTGGGAAGCTCGTTGCTAACGACATTTATTGGGTGGGAAGGAGTTGGCTTATGTTCCTATCTTTTAATTGGGTACTGGTTTGAAGATAGCAAAAAAGCAGATGCAGGGTTAAAAGCTTTTTTAACCAATAGAATAGGGGACGCAGGTTTTTTAGTAGGCTTGTTCTTTTTGTATAAACTTTTTGGAACCTTAAACTACCAAGATTTAAATGTCTTAGCCCTTTCATTTAATAGTCCGGAATCTTTAGGGCTTTTAACTGCTGGTTTATTGGGAATTTTTATTGGAGTTTGTGGTAAATCAGCACAAATTCCTTTATATGTATGGCTTCCTGATGCAATGGCGGGTCCTACTCCAGTTTCTGCTTTGATACATGCAGCAACCATGGTAACAGCGGGCCTATTTGTTATGATTAGGCTATCTAACCTGATTATTTTATCGCCAACGGCAATGGCAGTCATAGCCACTGTTGGAGCACTCACTGCGCTCATTGCAGCAATTATTGGAACCTGTCAGTGGGATATAAAAAAGATATTAGCATATTCAACAGTAAGTCAGCTCGGTTATATGGTTTTGGCTGCTGGAGTTGGTGCTTTTGGTGGGTCTCTTTTTCATGTTTTAACTCATGCCTTTTTTAAAGCTCTCATGTTTTTAGGTGCTGGTTCCATTATTCACGCTCTTCATCACGAACAAGATATTAGAAAAATGGGTGGTCTTAAAAAAACTATGCCAATAACTGCCATAACTTTTACAATAGGTTGGATAGCAATTATAGGGATCCCTCCTTTTGCAGGTTTTTTTAGTAAAGATGAAATACTGTGGTCTGCATGGGCAGGCGAGCATGGACATTTTTTACTCTGGTTTATGGGGTGGGCAGCAGCAGGACTTACAGCTTTTTATATGACCAGGTTAATGGTTTTAACATTTTGGACACCTTCTCGTAGTGAGCATAAAGCTCATGAAAGCAGTCCGTTAATGACTATTCCACTTGTATGCTTAGCAGTACTAGCTATTTTTGGTGGCTTATTAGGGATACCAGAAGTAATCTCTCATGGCTTAGGCATTCACATACCACACTTTTTAAATGAGTGGTTAGATGAGGTTGCCTACATTCATGTCATTCATGGAAAAGTCAGTCATGAAATTATTTTGATGCTACTGTCTGTTGGGATAGCAGTTTTTGGAGCAATAGCTGCCTTTTTATTATATGGAAAACATCAAGATACGAGAGAGAGGATTGTTTCTAAAGCACCTAAGTTTTTTGAATTGGTTTCTGAAAAGTTTTATGTAGATGAGCTATATGAAAAAATGATATTAAAGCCTTTGAGGCTTTTATCTGAATCTCTATGGAAAGATGTAGATCAAAAGTTTATTGATGGAGCTGTTAATGGTTCTAATACATCGATTAAAAAATTAGGTCAGGGACTTGCTGCTGTTCAGAATGGTTTTTTTCAGAATTACCTTCTTTTTATGATTGTCGGTCTGATTGCAATATTAACTGTCTTTGTAAGATATATTTAAAAAGGCGTATTTGAGATGCTTTCTTTGATTACATTTTTTCCTTTGTTATGTGGTTTTCTTATTTTGCCATTTCAAAATAAGAAAGTTCTTCACTATACAAGTCTTGTTCTAAGTCTTGTACATATGGTGATGGTCTTATCACTATTATTTATATTTAATGATAAAACACATATGTTACAGTTAACGGAAGTATATCCGCTTATTCCAAAGCTAGGCTTTCAGTACTTCTTGGGTCTTGATGGCTTGTCTTTGTGGCTTGTTGTTTTATCAGCAGTTTTGCAGCCCATAGTTTTTTTAAGTTCATGGAATTTGATTAAAGAAAATACAAGGGTCTTTTATTTTAGTTTGTTCTTTATGCAAATGTCTTTAATGGGAACTTTCTTATCTTTAGATGGATTGTTGTTTTATATTTTCTTTGAAAGTTCCTTGTTACCAATGGCTTTATTGATGGGACTTTGGGGTGGTAAAAGAAAAATATACGCTACAACAAAGCTGTTTATATATACTATGGTGGGATCGCTATTTATGCTCATGGGAATCGTAACCCTAATGAGCCTGACTCAGGATGTAAGTGGAGTCATGAGTTCTTCATTAATTGACTGGTATCAAATTAAAACTTCATTTGTTTCAGGTCAGTGGCATTCCACGCAGTTGTTACTTTTTATTTGTTTTGCATTAGCTTTTGCAATTAAATCTCCATTGTTCCCTGTTCATACTTGGTTGCCTGATGCTCACGTAGAAGCCCCAACCCCTGGTTCTGTCATATTAGCTGCTTTAATGTTAAAAATGGGAACTTTTGGCTTTGTAAGGTTCTGTTTGCCATTGTTCCCAGAAGTTACTTTTAATTATGGTTGGGTCATGATGCTCTTAGGAGTCATTGGAATTATATATGGTGCTTTAGTTGCAATGGTTCAGACTGATATTAAGAAGTTAGTAGCATACTCTTCTGTCTCTCATATGGGCTATGTTATTTTA
>CALGNA010000139.1 GCA_937958795.1 uncultured Bdellovibrionales bacterium
CAGCAACTTCGCCTTCAGCAGCTTCAACTTCTTCAGTTACTTCTTCAGTAGAAGCTTCAAGAGCTTCAGCAACTTCACCTTCAGCAGCTTCAACTTCTTCAGTTACTTCTTCAGTTACTTCTTCAGTAGAAGTTTCAAGAGCTTCAGCAACTTCGCCTTCAGCAGCTTCAACTTCTTCAGTTACTTCTTCAGTAGAAGCTTCAAGAGCTTCAGCAACTTCGCCTTCAGCAGCTCCAACTTCTTCAGTTACTTCTTCAGTAGAAGTTTCAAGAGCTTCAGCAACTTCACCTTCGGCAGCGGCATCTTGTTGAGCTTGAATTTCTTCAGGAGTAAGTGACGACCCTATAGTAGCTTCAACTTCTTCTGAGCCTTCAGCAATTCCATTTCCTAAATTTCCTGTTGAACCCATTGGGTTATTAGCAGCAGCAATATCTAAATCGCCACCACTTATATTTGTAGCACCGGAATCATCTAGTGCTTGTTGATCTTGGCCACTAAGTGGTTGTAATCCACCATCGCCAATTACATCTACAGTCGTGTCACAAGCAGATAATCCTGCTGTCACTAGACTTAGTAGTATTAATTTTTTAATATTCATCATTAATAACCTCCTTGGGGCATTAAGAAATCTTTACATTTCGTTTATCGAACAGTGGATATATACCTTGAAAAAGCTTGATTGCAACGTATTTAAGGGATTTTTTGTAATACTTATAGGTCCTAAAGTGTACTATAATCGTCTTAGAGTATAATTTAGTGCCATTATGGAACTATAAACACTCAGTTTATAGTTTTCTAGCAATGTAGCAGTTGAATTTAGGGCCTCTTGTTTTAAAGCCATAGCTCTATGTCTAAAGATAAAACCATGTAGGTTTACTAGTTGAGTCCTATTTTTTTTAAATACTTAGACTTTAATTTTACCTGATGTTTTTTCAATTATATAGTCTTCTGTTACTCCAGGTGCGAGTTCTTTTAAAACAAAACAATTTTCATTTACATTAACTTCGAGAACACCAAGGTCCGTTACTATCATACTAACACATTTAGTTCCAGTGAGTGGCAGCGTGCAGGCTTCTAAAATTTTGGAGTGTCCTTTTTTGTTTGTATGTTGCATGGCAACCACAACACGACTTCCAGATGCTACTAAATCCATAGCTCCACCCATGCCCTTAACCATTTTACCAGGGATCATCCAGTTAGCAATGTCTCCATTTTGAGCAACTTCCATTGCGCCTAAAACTGTTAAATCAACATGGCCGCCTCGGATCATGGCAAAACTATCAGCTGAGTTGAAAAAACTAGCTCCAGGTAGGGTTGTAATGGTTTGCTTGCCCGCGTTTATTAAATCAGCATCCATGTCAGCTTCTTTAGGAAAAGGTCCCATCCCTAAGAGTCCATTTTCACTTTGTAAAAAAACACGTTTAGTTTGTGGAATATGATTAGCTACTAATGTCGGGATGCCTATGCCTAAATTAACATTAAATCCATCTTCAATTTCTTGAGCGATACGGGCTGCCATTTGATCTCTTGTCCAGCCAATTTGTCCTGTTGTTTGCGGTGATTTGCTTGTTTCTGTACTCATATTAGTCGTCCTAAATTTGTAAATTAAATTTATTTTTCCATGCTAAGTTCTAGGGGGATTTTTATGGAGTAATAGTCTTTTGCTCAATGCGCTTCTCGTAGTTTTCACCTTTAAAAACTCTATGAACAAAAATACCTGGAGTGTGAATTTGATCTGGATCAAGCTCTCCCAGCTCTACAATCTCTTCGACTTCAACAACCGTAATTTTCCCAGCAGTTGCCATAATAGGATTAAAGTTTGCTGCTGTTTTTCTAAAGACAAGATTTCCAAAAGGGTCGGCTTTCCATGCTTTTACAAAAGAAAAATCAGACTTAAGGCTTTCTTCAAGAATAAAGGTCTGTCCATTAAAGTCTTTGTGCTCTTTGTTCTCAGCTATTGGGGTTCCAACGCCAGTAGCAGTATAAAAACCAGGTATGCCAGCTCCGCCAGCGCGAATTTTTTCTGCTAAAGTGCCTTGAGGGGTGAGTTCTACTTCAAGTTGCCCACTTAAGTACTGCTGTTCAAAGAGTTTGTTTTCACCCACGTAACTTGAAATCATTTTTTTAATTTGATGAGTTTGTAATAACAAGCCTAATCCAAAATCATCTACACCTGCATTGTTAGAGATACAGGTGAGATTTTTGATGTCTGGATGGCTGTTAATAGCAGCAATGGACTTTTCAGGAATGCCACAAAGCCCAAATCCACCAAACATAAGGGTCATGTTTGATTGTAGTCCAATAATGGCTTCTTCCGCTGATTGTACAATTTTTGATCTACCATCAGTCATCATTATAAAGCCTCAACGATTACGGCAGCTGCTTCGCCGCCACCAATACAAATACTAGCCATCCCAAATTGTTTTTTCTTTGCATGAAGTGCGTGGATAAGAGTTGTTAGAATACGAGCACCACTTGCACCAATGGGGTGTCCTAATGCAACAGATCCACCATGAATATTTACTTTTTCAATTGGTATTTGTAATTCTTTTTGAGCAACCATAGTCACGACACTAAAGGCTTCATTGATTTCAAAGAGATCGATGTCCTCAATGGATTGGCCTGATTTTTCTAACACCTTTTTCATTGCGCCTACCGGAGCTGTCGTAAACCATTTAGGGTCTTGGCTAAATGTTGCTTGAGCAACAATTTTTGCTATAGGCTTTACTGACGTTTGTCCGCTCATATCTGAGTGGGCTAAAATCAAGGCACAGGCTCCGTCATTTATTTTACTGGCATTTGCAGCAGTAATCGTGCCTTCTTTGTCAAAAGCAGGTCTTAGAGTTAGCATTTTATCAAAGTTTGCTTTTTTAGGTTCATCATCTTCTGTGACAATTATTTCTGACTTTCTGTTTTTAAAGCTCACTGAAGTGAGTTCATTATTAAAAAGCCCTTGTTTTTGAGATTCAATAGCTCTGGTGTAACTAAGCTGCGCAAACTCGTCTTGTTCCTCTCGAGTTACTTTATATTCACGGACGCAAAGTTCTGCAGCATTGCCCATGTGCCAGTTATTATAAGGGTCCCAAAGCCCATCCATAACCATGGAGTCTTCCATTTGAGCAGGCCCCATTCTGTGGCCAGATCTAGAGTTTTTAAGGAGGTGTGGGGCTTGAGACATGGCCTCTTGTCCTCCGGCAATAACAAGTTTTGAATGTCCAAGATGGATACTGTCGTCTGCAAGCATGACAGATTTTAGGCCAGACCCGCAGACTTTGTTAATGGTCAAACAAGCAGCAGATGTTGGGATATCGGCTCCAATAGCGGCCTGTCTGGCGGGAGCTTGGCCAGCTCCTGCAGTAAGAACGTGGCCCATAATGACTTCATTGATAAGGGAGGTATCAAAACCAGAGGCACTGACAGCTGCTTTTATGGCACTTGTTCCTAGTTGAACAGCTGATTGGCTGCTGAGTGAACCCATGAAACTACCAATTGGAGTTCTTTTTGCTGAATAAATATATGTAGACATTAATGGCCCCCTTAATCATGTTTAAATAAAGGATTGCCTAAATAGTGTTGAATCTGTCAAAGTTAGGGGCGTTAGTGCTTAAAAAAGAAACAGTGTTTTTAGGCGTTTAGTAAATTTTAGTTAAAGGCAAATTGGAACTTACTTTTGGGAATTCATGTCAGATTTTTGAGGATTGGATTATTGAGTAAGTTTGGTTTGGCAAATACTTTTTAGGTAAGGTTGGTAGTTATGGCTGCAAAGAAGACAACAAAGAAAACAGTGAAAAAGAAAGTTGTAAAAAAGAAAACAACTTCAAAAAAGGCGACAAAGAAAAAACCAGTTGCTAAAAAAGCTGCGTCTAAAAAAGTAACAAAAAAACCAGTGACAAAAAAATCGACTAAGGCTACTGCAACAAAGAAAAAAACAGCATCCAAGAAAGCATCTCGTTCAAAAACGTCTGCTAAAAAATCAACAACAAAAAAAGTAGTGACAAAAAAAGTGGCAAAAAAAACAACTAAGACTTCAGCTCCAAAGAAGAAAGCGCCTACTAAAAAAACAACGCCAGTAGCGAGTAAAAAAGTTACGACTAAAAAGCCAGTTGCAAAAAAGACAACAGTAAAAAAGGCTGCAACTAAGACCAGTCCTCCAAAAAAGAGTGCTAGTGTGAAAAAAGTTGCAACTCCAAAAGCAATAGCTGTAAAAAAAGCTACTAAAAAAGCAACTCCGGCAAAGGTGTTAGACCCAGCTGCAATAGCTAAAAAAGAAGCGGCTGCAAAAGCTAAAAAAGCAAAAGATATTAAAAAGCTTACCAAGGACCTAAGGACTAAACGGACACATTCTCGAGTGACATTAACAAATGCTGAGGGAATGGAGTATTGTAGAGTAAAGGGATGTGATAGAGGTGCTCTTGTAGATACCTACTGTCGTTACCATTACTTGCTTTATTGGAAGAGAATTCAGCTTAAAAAAGTTATTATTGATAACGGACAATTAGAAGAGTTTTTATTTCAGTGGACTAAAGATCTTCCAGAAAAGTATTTTGAAAAAATTCTTAACGATATTGATACGCCTGAAAGTTTTAACAGTGTTGTTTCTGATTTAGAGTTAGATGAGATTCAGCCAGAAATGCTTCAGTGGGGTATGTTAGACGAAGCCTTGTAGAAGACCTGTTTTAAAAAATAGTATTGAAAGTTTTTGGTAAGTAAAGTTAAGAGTCTAAGTGGTTTTTCTTGTTCAAAGACTTCAAGATGGCCTCAATAGATTCTGTGTTTTCAGAGTCTTCTGTTTCGTTTATGAGAGCTTCATCCGAGATGCCTAATATTTTGTTAGCTTCTATTTCAAGCATAGTGTTCTGAGTGTCCCATTTGTTATAAAACAAAATCTCTTCATATTCGTACTCTTCCCAGAGTAGGGTAGGGATAAAGTCTTTGTCTCGAACAGAAAGGGCTTTTTCCAAAAGAAGAGCTCCAACATCAACAGCTTTAAAAAGTTTTTCTTGCGTCTTATCACTGGCTTCTTCAAATTCTATATCAAATGAGATAAAGATATTCTTCTGAAAAAGCCTGCTTTTTTCAGAGCGTCCCATTACTAAGAGTATCTCTTGCGGGAAAACTCTCCCAAGCACATGAAAACTCCCGGGGCTTAAGTCTTTGCCGTTAGATGTTTTCTTTAGCTGAGAAGTGAGTAAGTTTTCGACTTCTTTGCACCAGTCTTTAGGGAGTTGAGTCCACTGCGTCGATGATTCTAATCTTGATTTAATTTCCATGGGAACACGTTGATTTTAAGAGACTTGCTTGTCAATTAAAATGTAACATAATCGTTCTAATCTCAGCACTAGTCTTGAAAAGTAAAGCTTTAGGCGGTTTTGCACGAATCTATTATATGATTGAAAAAATATTAAAGATTATAAATTGTGTTTTTTGCTTACTGGCCTTAGGTGCATGTTCGGAGTTGCCTAGTAAAGATAATATTAAGTTTTTTTCAAATAATACGTTCGCAGAAGAATTTGTAAGTTTTGATATGGCGCAGGCCATTGCGGCGGCAAACTTTTATCAATCAAATCAATGGGAGATAGATTCTGCTGTTGAGGGTGGATTGGATTGGACGTTTTTAGTAGATAATATTTTTGATATAAATGGCAAAATAATAGCACGTCTCTATGTGTTTTTTCCTAATGAATGGTTTTACACAAGTCTTCAAGATTTACTTCGTAGTCAGGGTGAATTATCAGCTTCAGATAAGAAAAAAATATATATGAATATTGTAAGTCTTAAGACTGAAGCAGAGCCTGTTTTACTCTCTAGAGCTCATAATATAATACTAGAAAATATAGATGCAATACTAAATAAAATTAATATTGTTCATAGTTATAAAATCATCTTATCTGAAAGTCTAGATTTATATGTTAGCAGCTTTGGTGAAG
>CALGNA010000140.1 GCA_937958795.1 uncultured Bdellovibrionales bacterium
ATAGTACCAGCCCCAGACTTTTATGCAGCAGAAGATTATCACCAAGATTACTATAAAAATAATAAAATTAAATACAGCGCTTATAGATTTGCATCGGGGCGCGATCAATTTATAAAGCGGGCCTGGAAGGATAAGCTAAACCAAACCGGAGTCTTAAGCTCTAAAGATGACGACTCCACAAACACCAACAAATCAACTGCAAAAGAGAATATATTAAAAATGAAGTTCGTAAAACCAAGTGATGCAGAATTAAAAAAAACACTGACCCCTATTCAATACAAAGTGACTCAAAAAGACGGAACCGAAAAACCATTTGCAAACGAGTACTGGGACAATAAAGAGCCTGGGATATATGTGGACATCCTGTCAGGTGAAGCCTTATTTTTATCTATTCATAAATATAAATCAGGAACAGGCTGGCCCTCATTTACTCAGGCTGTTAGCGAAACAGCAGTCACAGAGCATATCGACAAAAAACTTTTTAGTGTTCGTACAGAGATTAGGTCTTCTGTTGCCGACAATCACCTTGGACACGTTTTTGATGATGGACCGGGGCCAAATGGAAAACGATTTTGTATGAATTCAGCTTCAATGCGATTTATTCCTCAAGCTGACATGGAAAAAGAAGGTTACGGTAAATACCTTAGTGAATTAAATAAATAGAATGCTTTATCTAACACAATAAATCAGAGGGAATCCCTTAGGTTCATTTTAATTTTACATTAGCCTTAGTTATAATACGTAGGAACAATTTCAGCACAAATTGAAAGTCTTTCAATTTGTTTGTTTTTTATACTCAAGCAGGAGAATAAAAAGATATGAAAAATTTATCTTTGATTCCTCTCCTTATGTCCATTACAATAGCTTCGTTTTCCAAAGACACAAACACCATGCTTTCTGAAATAATGAAAACAATGGATTATTTATCAAAAAATGCGCCACTAGAATTTCTTGAGACCGCAATTGTATCTGACATAGTTACTTCTACGGAATATAATATGAACGACACTAAATTCGAAGACTTTATATTTGAACTTGAAGACAAGGCCCACATGGCATATCAAGGAGCATTAAGAGCCTATACTCTATTAATTGAAAGTAAACGTTTCAATTAATCACAGACTACTTAACTATCTAATCTAATAAGAACTCCACCAGCTCTTTTGGTGGTTTCCTAGTTTTCATCTTGCCATCAACCCCAATATGTAAAGTGGATCCTTTGCAACAAATCTCATCTGACTTATTTGTAATGACATATTCAAATAAAATTTTGGCCCCATCTACAACACATTGAACACTAACGCTAAATGGATCTAAAAATCTCAAAGGCTTAAAGTACTGAGCTTTGACATCTAAAACAGCCAAATACCAGTCTGCAAACGGCGCGTGGTGTTTTTCTAAGCCCATTGCCTGAAGCCAGTGAACTCTAGACTCCTCAAAGTACTTTATATACTGAGCATGGTGCACAATGCCCATCATATCAGTTTCATGAAACTCAACCTGACTTTTATAGTTCCAATTTTTCATTCAAACCTCACTGCGTACTCTAGATTCACCTTGCGAGCACTCCAAGTCAAAGATATGGTCCTTTAAAGAACAAAGAGTTTTGGCACCTCATAAATAAACGGGAGCAATTATGAAATCATTCGTTATGGGCCTCACATGGCTTAGAATCATAGGCTCAATATTTATTCTATGGGGATTACTTAATGGCCACTATCAAAAAACTGGTTTGTTTGTATTTTTTATCGTTCTATCACTAACAGATTTTTTTGATGGCTATCTAGCTCGTAAATTCAATGTGGTCTCAGCTCAAGGTAAACTCTTAGACCCTGTTGCAGACAAAGTATTAGTCCTTTCTGTTTTCTTACCTCTCTTATACTTTAGAGTTTTACCAGTTTGGCTTATTTTTGGTTTTTTATTTAGAGACTTTTTTATCTCTTCACTCCGATCACTTGCCTCATCGTTTGGTGTTATTCTTCAGGCTCAAAGTATTGGTAAATTTAAAACAGTCTTTCAAATGTGTGGTCTTACTTTCTTATTACTTCCAACTGGCCAAGCCTACATCGCTGATATGGGATTCTATCTCCTTATTTTAGCCTTAGCTCTTTCTATTCTCTCAACGGTACAGTATAGCTATCATATGCTCCAATTCTTCAAATCTGAGCAAAAATTAAGCTAAAGCACCACAGGCGGTTAAAACAGATAAACACCAAGCATTATAAGTAGACAATACCTCTTTGCCCTACCAGGCTTATGTTCCGGCAGATAAGTCATTTAACTGCCCACTTTTAAGCCATTTAAAGGGATTTTTATGCTTACCAAACAAAAGACACTTTTCGTGTTACTTGCTTTTATTACCTTGATCTTAACTCAAAACATTGCACACTCACAAGAAAATGTAATCAGCTCAGCCTCTCTTGAATGCAAGGCTAAGACTCGAGCTACACCAATATTTCAACTCCTATCTCCCGCAAATTGGCTTAATAAACTTATAAATTCAGATTTTCAATTTGATATTTCAAACTATAAAATTAAGTCTACAAGCCTGACAAAAATAAGCTCAGGTGGAGAGTCTCCATCAGAGCTTAGCTATAGTGTTTTAAACGATACTCATAGCTTTAATATTGATGCCAATGTAGATTGCTCTGTTTGCTCAAATGGAAGCAGACTATGTGTTACCCAGCAACAGGACCTAATCCAGAATATTTTACCAAGTTTTGTTGAGTATCAAAACCCAGACAGCTCACAGTTTAAACTGGTTTGCTCAAAAGATTTACTTCATAACAACCTAGAGTTTTCGTGTGAATTATCAGACACAGAAAAAACATCAAACTTTGAAAATTTTATTAATTTAAACAGCCTTGATGCCAACAGAGAACTTAAGTTCGATACTCTCAACTCTCAGATTTTCTACAATTACCTCCGAGCTCAAGACGAGGACTGTTACATTAAAGGATTGGACAGCATATGTAGTGGCTTCTTAAATACAGAAGAGGAGCCCATACAGAGTTTATTTTTTGAACTAGGCCTACTTCCAAGTAAAGACTTTGCTATTAAAGGACAGGTCATGTTTGAATGCCAAGAAAAAATGATCAATTTTAATAAAAACGAAACATCCTGCACACTTATCTTACCTGCTGAGTAGGCATAAAAATAAAATGACTTGGGGCAAAATGAACTCTTTAGACTTTACAAAAACTACTAAAGAGTTAATCTCATCTTCGATTCCAGTTGTGCGGGTGTAGCTCAGTTGGCTAGAGCGCAACCTTGCCAAGGTTGAGGCCGTGGGTTCGAATCCCATCACCCGCTCCAATAACTTACTGTTCTTTACTTCTAATTAGAACAGTTTTGCAAATAGTCATTAAATGAAGGATTTCCATACCAAAGGTAATTAATTCCTTCGTATAAAATTACCTTTTTAAACTTACCATCGTAGTTTGTTAATGCATCACAAACACGTTCATTACGTCCTGCATGAGTAGCATCCTGAGATCCGTAGAATACATCAGCACTTTCTTTGAAATACCTCAAACTTATCTGCTCAGCTCTTTTTGTCATAACGTAATTAACCGCAGGCAGACTAGGTTCACCTCTTAGGCCGAGCATTACAACTTCAGGTTGAAGTTTTTCAAAATTTAGACTTGTAATACTCTCCGTTATACGTGGAGCATAATTATTTGACGGGTATAAATAAGTAATTTGTGATTCGGTAGAATTATTTTGTAAGTAATCAAATGTCTCTTCATAATCACCATCTAACATATCACCAATGACTCTCATTCTGTTATTTGGTGCAATTTTTCTAACTTCATAAAGTAAATTCGTAAGATCTTCAGCCTGCTGAACTTGTTTAAAATATCTAAATTTATCAAGGCAAGATGACTGCTGACATGAATGACGATACTTACGTTCCCCAGCATAACGGAACGTAAACTCTTCCATATCACTGACAGGAAGACTTTTAATGTAAGATAAAAAACTACTGTTATTTAATAGTGATTCAGGCAAATAAGCCTCTTCAAGGTTTTGAATTAAATCCGAATGCGTTCTTGAGTTCACAAACACATCATCAAACTCAGAAAAATTCTTAAGAAAGAAATCAACCTTTTCTTTGTAGTGGTTTACAACCAAACTTTTAGAAAAATCAAAAAGCTCATTAGAATACTCCTCTCCAACTACTACAACAATGGATTTATTTGATAAACTTAAAACTCCTTGATCAATATGAACTCCAGAATTTCCCTTCAGCTTCCTACTAACCAAAGAAATGGACCTTAAGTCATTTACACCCTTTTTAGTAAATGTATTTGCACCTGAACTCCATACATTACCCGTCTTAAACCCCGCATAAAGAGTGCTTTGCTCCTGCACATTTGTATAATTATGATATGCCCAATATGTAGCTAGCCTCCCAAGCTTAATTCCATGATTATCTTCCAAAGTAATTTTTCTAGGAGGAGCCTCTGATAAAGAGCTGTTATCAAATGATTCATTTACTCTTGGTAAGTTCATTAGATCATCTATACCCTCTACAGTTATATAACCATGACTAGCAGGCATATCGATACCACTTATTGTGAGAACATTATTTTGATGAGTTACTGAGAAGTTTTGCACTTCATTTCTTTTTAAATCAACTACACTTTTAATGCTTGAATAATTCACAAATGAGTAACTTCCACTTAGTCCTTTAACAAAAACTTTCGAACTAGGATCTATAGGAGGAAGCTTACTTGTATATATTTTTAAATAAAAGCCAGGGTTTAATAAAAAAGCATTTGTTACATTTTCTACTTGATGAAAATGAACTTTATCTACTTTTACTAAATCCTTTGCACCGTATAAGGCTTGAGAAAGAATTTGTCTATAGTGAATCATTCCAGACTGCTCAGGATACTGACTAAGTTCTAATGATCCACTTGGTAAAAAATTTTTAATAAACGTACCCTCATGATTAAACACAGGAATTGATTTATAAGTTGAAAGCCCAGCCTCAAATGGCCTTATGACCAAGCTCAATTTTACACCTGAATACTCAGCGGCTTTGTTCATTTGCTCTAAATAATTTGGCGTTTGAGTACTTCTGCATCTTTTTGAGGGTAACTGTTTAATAACATCTGGCGGTAA
>CALGNA010000141.1 GCA_937958795.1 uncultured Bdellovibrionales bacterium
ATTATGGCCAATGCTATTCACGTAAACTCTTTAAGAAAAAAGGGCCGATTTATTGCTATCAACTGCGCTGCTATTCCCGATGGACTCGTTGAGAGTGAACTTTTTGGTCATGAAAAAGGAGCTTTTACTGGAGCAACAGAAAGAAAAATTGGAAAATTTCAGTTAGCTAATGATGGAACACTTTTTTTAGATGAGATCGCAGAACTAAAACCTGAGATTCAAGTAAAACTTTTGCGCGTCTTGCAAGAAAAATCCTTCTTACCTATTGGAGCCAGCCGAGAAGTCAGAACCAATGCTCGGATTATTGCTGCAACAAATAGAAACCTTGAGAAAATGATTGATGATGGTTCTTTTCGAGAAGATCTCTTTTACAGACTTAATGTTATGCCCATATTCTTACCTCCCCTTCGTGAAAGACTAGATGATTTACATGACCTGGTTATGTACATGATTAGAAAATTTAACCAAACTCACCCACATCAGAAAAAAGGCATTTCTCCAGAAGCCATTAACAACTTAAAAAAACATCATTGGCCTGGAAATATTAGAGAACTCGAAAATGTCATCGAACGGAGTTTTGTGATTAGTTCAGAGCCTTACATACAACTTCAAGATGTACCTGAACAAGTACCACCTTCAGACACTGCTACTAATATATCTCAACGCGTACATGGACAAATGGATTTTGATAAATTTAAAGAAGAAACCGAAAAAGAGTTTATCATTAGGGCACTGATTGCAAATCAGGGACGCATTAATAGAACTGTTGCATTTGCTAATATTCCTAAGAATACATTACTTAGGAAAATTAAAAAATATGAAATTAATGTTAAAAAATTGGTGGATTCGCAGTAAATTTATTTATTTATTAACTCATTCAAAAAATCAATTATTTTTACATAATCAGTACTTGTCGCTATTGGAGCGGCCCTTTGTCCTTCTTTAAAGGTGAGCCTCTGAGTAAACACTAAAGTTCTAGCAAAACTAATTAAAATTTCATTCTCTTCACTAAGAGAACCTATTTTGGCGTTTAAAAAATTCAAACTTTTTTGAGGATCATCTCCCAAGATATGTGAAGAGTAAATCTTACACTCATCGTAATTTTCCAATATAATCTGATAGGCCTCTGTAGCCAGATCAAAATCATCCCAATCATACAACTTAATATCATACACTTTGTTTACGCTAGACCTATTAGTACAGTACTCTTCAATACTTTTCTCTAAATATTCACCTGGCGGTAAATCCAAAGGATTCGTTACGACCTGAGCTGCTACAAGACTCAAGTTAACAAACAGACCCATCATTAAACAAAAACTTAACCTCAATAATCTAACAGACATGACTTTTCCTTATTATGTGCAAAAAAGCGTCATACCCTAAGTTTCAAAAATTTTTAGACTTTTTGAAATCAATACAAAAAAACCCCACTTTTTTAACAAAGTGAGGTTTCAATGAAAATATCTGAAATTTTATAAACTCTAAGAAGCGGGCTGCATGTCAGGAACAGTAATTTCGATTTCTACTCTTCTGTTCGCCTGTCTTCCAAGCTCCGTTTCATTACTTTTTAAAGGAGCCGTTTCGCCCATACCATTATGACGGATTGTATTAGAAGGGATCCCTTTAGCTGCTAAGTATTGACTGACCGCAAGAGCTCTTTTTACTGACAAGGTAGCATTTGAAGCATCCGAGCCAACACTATCTGTGTGCCCAATTACGTTTAAGCGATCTTCTGGGTACTTAACAATAACTGCGGCTATTTGTTCTAACTTTGCCTTAGCATCAGCTGTAAGCTCATCTTTCCCTGTTTCAAATAAAAGCTCACTGCCTAAACGAGTCACAAGCCCTTCAGCAGTTCTTTTAGTTTCTGCAATAGCTGCGAGTTCAGCGGCTTGCTTATCAAGGTAATTACCAACTCCACCACCCAGTAGACCACCGATAGCAGCACCAATCATAGCACCCTTACCAGAATCTTTTGAAATAATAGCACCTAAGCCAGCTCCTAAAATAGCACCGCCACCGCCGCCTATAGCAGTCTTCTGACCAGGAGTTGCACATCCTGTAAAAAAACCTGCTAGCGAAATAATAAGACAAAAAGAAATAATTGCTTTTAACTTCATTGAAATCCTCCATTGTTTTTCAATTGTACTGTAAAACTGTACACCTGAAAATTATTTCACTCACGAAGTGATTTAGCAATATCTGCCGTATTATACGTAAGTTTTGAGCTCTTCAGATGAAAATAACCACTGAAGATCTAAGCTATTATCTGTAAATGCAGCCTCTTTGCCTTCTTTAGTTCCCCTATAAATAACACAAAGAACTTTATTTAAAATGGCACCATCCTCAAGTAGAGCCTTTGCACTTAAGCCTACTTGTCCTCCAGTTGTAACAACATCTTCAATGATACAAACTTTTCGAGATTTATAGCTTTGCCCCTCTGCTATCTGACAAGTTCCGTATGTCTTAGCTTCTTTTCGCACAAGTAATGTTGGCAAGCCTGTTTCTAATGAGAGTGCCGTCGCTATCGGAATACCACCCATCTCTAATCCAGCTAAGAAGTCGGTATCACTTGGGATCATAAGTGTCATACGTTTGGCTATTTCACTTAACAACCTAGGCCTGGTTTCAAATTGGTATTTATCAAAATACTCCGGTGATCTTTGTCCTGAACGCAATAAAAAATCACCTGTCCTATAGGACGCCTTGAAAATCTCTGAACCTAAACTCGCTTTATCCATAAGAATACCGCCTCCTAAACAAGAAAAGTCTCAACTTTGAATTGAGACTTTGTTTAAGTAGACATATATTTTTTTATCCTGAGATGAAAGAAGTTTTTTGAGTAGGAGCTAATTAAAACCTACTCTTAATGAAACTTATTTTACATCTGTGGCATGCACCTTAGGTGCAACATAAGGTCTTTGTTGCTTCCTAGCTTCCCAAAGCTCCCTTGCATACTTTCTCATATCTTCAACTGAATCAAATTCATCAACAATCTCAACACCTAGCAGGGTCTCAATAACGTCCTCTAAACTCACCAAACCTTCAGTTGTTCCGTATTCCCCAACAACAAGAAAGATGTGTTCCTTTCGTTTAATAAATTGATCTAAAGCAGCTGAAACTGGAACATCTTCGGGGATAGCATGAATTTGAGTTGAGAATTTAGAAACTGGCATATCATCTAAATCCTGATTGTATGCTTCCATAAGCTTATACCTATGAACTATCCCGTCTATCTTATCCATATTCTCTGTATAAATTGGAATTCTAGAGAATCGAATCATTTTATGCTCTCTAAAAACCTGACCAATTGTTGTTGTTGCATCTAAACCGAAAATAACAGAACTAGGGGTCATAATATCAGCTACTGTTATCTTGTCTAACATCAGCAAGTTTCTTATAACTGCACTCTCTTTTGGGCGAATGGAGCCTTCATCAGCTCCCATTTCAGCTGTTACGATCATTTCTTCCCGAGTTGTAACTCGAGATTTACCCTCAGAGTCTATCAAGTCATGAATTTTTTCTGATAACCACACAAAGGGGTACGTAACTACTATCAATGCCCTTACTGTATAGGCACAAAAAGCACTTAACTTCTTCCAGTGAACAGCACCCAAAGTCTTTGGGATAATTTCTGAAAAAACAAGAATCACAAATGTTAGAATTCCAGAACCCATTGCTACTGCAGGCTCCCCCCAAATGCGTAAAACTTGAGCTCCAACACCAGCAGCACCCACTGTATGAGCGATTGTATTTAAAGTTAAGATAGCAGCTAAGGGCCTATCAATATGCTCTTTTTGATGAGCTAAGATTTTTGCAAAGGGCTTACCTTGTTTTTTTTGAACCGCTACATAGGCCGGACTAGAAGATAAAATAACTGACTCTAGTAGTGAACATAAAAAAGACATACCTACTGCAAGAACTAAATAAAATATAAGCAATTCCATTAATTAAGAATTCCTTTGGTTTTAAAAGTGAATTTAATTTGTTTTTTAAATAAAAAAGCTACAAATGAACTGAAAGCTAAATTTTTTTCAGTATTGGAAATTTTGAAACAACTCGAATGTTCGTCCATATAGGAACAACTTCTCCTTTGAGATTAAACCTGAGGCAAATAATAATTTAACACAGGGTTAAATAGATATCGACATCAAGCTTTACTAGGATAAACACCTTTAACCAATATGAGTCAAATTGAGACTTCAGAATCCTGAAAAACCTTGCTTCCAGTCGAATTTTTCTGGCCTTGGTACTTGCCTCTATAGGGCCTAGGCGTTGGTCTATCCATCTTACAAAAAACAAGCTGACAAATGCGACGACCTGCTTCTAAACAAATAGGCAACCTATTGGCATTAAACAGCTCTAATGTGATTTGCCCTTCAAATCCAGGGTCAACCCAACCTGCATTTTGAATAAAAAGCCCCATTCTTCCTATAGAGCTTCTTCCTTCAACAAATGCCGTCATATCATTAGGCAACTTAACATATTCACGGGTTGTGGCTAACAAGAAGCCTTGTGCAGGAATTTCTAGTGTGTGCCCGGTTTTTTCTGTGTATTCAATAGGCTTGTCCAAAGACAAAACAGTTTGGTCTTTCCGGGCCTCAACCTCAAGGTAATGATCCCCTAAGGTTAAATCTATAGAAGCTGGCTGTATTGCATTTGCCACTAATGGCTCCACAACCAACTCACCTGTCTCTAATAGCTCTTTTAAAGTGACGTCAGATAGAACCAATTACTTAGCCTCTTCTTCACGTTTCTTCTGGTATGCTTTCTGAAGCTCTTCCTGAACACTTCTTGGAACAGCTGCGTAACGAGAAAATTCCATAGTAAACTCTCCCTTACCCTGTGTCGCTGATCTCAACTCATTACTATAACCAAACATTTCAGCCAAAGGAACCTCAGCTTCAACAACTGAAAAACCTTCACGAGAAGTTGTTCCACTGATAATTCCACGCCTCTGGTTCATTTGACCAATAACACTCCCCTGATATTCCTCAGGAGATGAAACTTCAACTTTCATAAGCGGCTCAAGAGCTGTTGGCTTAGCTTGGGCATAGGCCTCTCTAAATGCTGCCATAGAGCAGATTTTAAACGCCATATCACTAGAATCCACATCATGATAAGCACCGTCTACTAACTTAACCTGAACACCCACAACCTGAGCGCCAATTAAAGTCCCTTTAGACATTTGGTCCTGAAAACCCTTATCGCAAGCCGGAATATATTCTTTTGGAATACGACCACCCACAACTTTATCAATAAATTCGTAAGTTTTACCCTCGTCAGTAGACATTGGAGTCAGACTTCCAACTACTTTTGCAAACTGTCCAGAACCACCTGTTTGCTTTTTATGCGTGTAATTAAACTCAGCTGCTGCTCCAATGGTTTCACGATAAGCAACCTGAGGTGGACTTGAAATAACCTCACAATCAAATTCACGATTCATACGTTCAATATAAACTTCTAAATGAAGCTCTCCCATCCCTGAAATAATAGTTTCACCAGATTCTTCATCTCGCTTAACCTGAAACGTAGGATCTTCTCTTGTAAATTTACCTAAAGCTTTTGAAAATTTAGAGGCCTGTGTATTGTCTTTTGGCTTAATAGCCAAAGAAATCACCGGAGCAGGTACAAACATAGAGCTCATTGTAATCTCTGCAGAACCGTCACCAAATGTATCTCCAGAAGCGCATTCAACACCAAAAAGTGCCACAATATCTCCAGCTTCCGCTTTGTCCATGTCATGCATTTCATCCGAGTGCATACGAACAATTCTTGGAACTTTAATTTTTTTACCATTGGTTAAATTATAAATAAACTCACCTTTTTTAAGAGTCCCTTGATAGAGTCTCAAATAAGTAAGCTGCCCATAACGACTTT
The DNA here is from genome assembly GCA_937958795.1 of uncultured Bdellovibrionales bacterium. Lineage (GTDB taxonomy): Bacteria > Bdellovibrionota > Bdellovibrionia > Bdellovibrionales > UBA1609 > CALGNA01. The sequence continues at coordinate 5,881 of CALGNA010000141.1, forward strand.
CCTCAAGTTTAAATGCAAGACCCACCAAAGGCTTGTCTGGCACTGAAAATAAAGCTACCTCTTCTTCATTTTTCCTCTGATCAAGACCTACATTTTGAATAAGAGTTGGATTTGGCAAATACAAGGCGACTGCATCTAATAACTTCTGAACGCCTTTATTTTTATAAGCAGATCCGCAAAAAACGGGAGTTAGTTTTAAAGTCAAAACACCTTTACGAATAGCTTCGTTAAGTTCATCTTCTGTTGGCTCTTCTTCCATTAAAAACTTTTCAGCCAAATCGTCATCAAAATCTGCAGCTGCGCCAATAAGCTCTTTTCTGTATTTTTTAGCATCCTCTAACATATCTGCTGGTATCTCAGATTCGATAATGTTTTCCCCATTATCACCTTCAAAGACAAAAGACTTCATTTTAACAAGATCAATAATACCCTTATGGCCTTCTTCAAGACCAACTGGGATCTGAGCCATAATAGCATTATGGTGAAGCTTCTCTCTAAGCGCTGCACACACCCTAAAAGGATCTGCACCAGAACGATCTAGCTTATTCACAAAAGCAATTCTAGGAACGCTATAGCGTCTCATCTGCCTATCTACAGTAATGGACTGTGACTGAACTCCAGCAACTCCACAAAGAACAAGAATAGCCCCATCTAAAACACGAAGACTTCTTTCCACTTCGACAGTAAAATCAACGTGACCGGGAGTATCAATAATATTAATTTCGATATCTTTCCAAGTTACATTAGTAGCTGCGGACTGGATCGTGATTCCTCTTTCTTTCTCAATTTCCATGGAATCCATCTTTGCGCCCACACCATCTTTTCCTCGAACATCATGAATGGCATGAATCTTACCCGCATAATAAAGTATACGCTCAGTAAGAGTTGTTTTTCCTGAATCGATATGTGCCGAAATTCCGATATTTCGAACAATATTAACGTCCCATCCTTTGGCCATTGATGCCTCCTAAAAAAAATCTTTTAAATTAAATATTTTGCTAAGTGTAATTTATTTCCCTAGACAGTGGGTTTCGTCAATCCTTAGACTTAAAAAAAAGGGATTATATCCCAAATCCTAACCAAAAAATCTTTAAAACTAGGCCTAAACAGTGTCCCTAAATTCCACGCTCAATTTCAACCTGACAGATGCCCAAAAACAACTCCAAGATACATTTGGCTATCCAAGTTTCAGAAATCAACAAAGTCAAATCTTAGAACACCTCGGACAAGGAAATTCAGCTCTTGGAGTTATGCCTACTGGCTCTGGAAAATCTCTCATTTATCAACTTTGTGCCTTCCTGTCAGACAAACCTATACTCGTTATTTCACCTCTGATTGCACTTATGAATGATCAGGTTCTACAGGCCAAAAAGTATAATATTCCATCTGACGCGATCCACTCCCAAAAACAAAAAGAAGAAAAACGTAAACTGATCGATGATTGGCCAACAAAACAGGGCCCATACCTCTTTTACCTCACTCCTGAGCGACTCCAGCTATCTGGAATTTTAGATGTGCTCAAACAAAATCCCCCTAGCCTTGTAGTGATTGATGAAGCTCATTGCCTATCCCAATGGGGACATGATTTTAGACCCGACTACACTCGAATTCCAGACTTTTTAGAACAGTTAGGTCAGCCTAAATGCCTAGCTTTAACAGCCACCGCATCTCCAAAGGTTCAGGCTGAACTTTCGCAGTTATTAAATTTAAGACAAGGAGATCTTTTCATTGGTGATTTTGATAGAGCTAATATCGACCTTCAAGTTCAAGAACCATATGGTTTTGAAAACAAATGCCAAGCATTACTTCAATGTCTTCATAACTTTGATGAACCAACTCTTGTTTACTTTTCTCTTATTCAATCCTTAGAAAAAGTTTCTGATTTTTTATCTTCTCTGAAAAGAGACCACAGTGTTTACCACGGCAAGCTTCCAACACACATCCGAAACACCAACCAAAAGAACTTTATTAACGACAAAAATACACTGATGCTGGCTACCCCCGCTTTTGGTTTAGGCGTCCATAAACCCAACATCAGAAAAGTGATTCACTTTGAAATGCCAGGCTCTATTGAGTCCTATTATCAAGAGATAGGAAGGGCAGGAAGAGATGGCAAAAACTCAAAAGCAACACTCCTCTATGACAAAGATGACCTGAGCATCCATATGGATTTTATTAAATGGAGCCACCCAGAGCCAGAATACATTCAACTCGTATTTTCTAAGCTTCAAAGTCAAAAAGACAAACTAGAACAACTAGGAATAAATGAGCTTCGGAACCAAACACTTTTTTATCACTCAAGAGATTTTAGACTTGAAACAAGCCTAAACCTACTTAAACGCTTTGATTATATCCAAGTTTACTCTCAGAATCCTTTTAAATATGAAATCCTAAAAGAAGACCTGAACCAAAATGACTCATTCTTAGACAGTACATCAATGGAGCTTCGAAAAAAGAACCAGCTGCAAAGCTTGTATCAATTTTCACAGATCTTAAATGAGCCTGATTCGCTCAGAGAGAATATTTTAGGATACTTTCAAAACGAGGCCTCAAATTAAAATAAAGCTTCTAAAAAAAATAAAAACACAAATATTCTCATTTTATTTTGGCTGCTCATTTGCTATACTAACAAGAGTTTAAAAGTTAGGAGAAAAATTATGGTTATTGAAAGTGGAAAAGTCGTCTCCATATCCTATACTCTTGTAAACCAAGACAACAGACTTATTGAACAAAGAACACCAGATGATCCTATCCATTTTATAGTAGGTAAAAAACAAATACTCCAATCTCTTGAAAAAGAACTCATTGGTTTGTCTTTTGGCTTTAAGGGACGTTTTGAATTCCCTCCTGAAAAAGCTCATGGGCTCTATGCCAAAAACCTTATCTTTGAAATGACATTGGATCAGTTCCCAAAAGATATCGAAGTCAAAGTTGGTATGAAGTTCCATAGCGAAGATAAAAACGGAGAGAGTATCCCATTACACGTTATTGCTATAGAACAAGAAAAAATCTTAGTAGACGGAAACCACCCGCTCGCTGGAGAAACCCTCGTTTTTGATATTAATGTTCTCGATGTAAGAGACGCTGGCAAAGAGGAACTCTCAAGAGGTCAGGTCCTTATTGATACAGAACCTGAAACTAAAAGTATTCATTAAAATTACTTTTTAATTTAAAAGACCTTCAATTTTTTTCTCTCTTACCAACCTTACGGGTTCTTTATAGAAATTAAATTGTATATTATTTCGGTTCACTTCGTAATCAATAAACTCAGAATACTCTCTTCTTATTTCTTCAATCAAAAGCGCTTCCCAATTATCCTCGCGCAAATCATACCTAGGACAACTATCTCTTACCCACTCATCCATGAGCCACCCAAAGATATCTTCAGAATAACCGACAAGGTTGCCTTTGTGATTTTCATAACGAAGAAAGTCTAATGAGTATTCTCCATCTAAAATAACATCAAGTTCAGACCCTTCGTAACCACCAAGAATTTTGGCCAGCCCAGGAGCAAAAAAGCTAAGTTCCCATCTAATTTCTAATGAAATTTTTGTATTAAAACGACAACTCCATTCTTGGTATCTATAAGATTCCTCACCTAGCAAAACAGTCTTATGACTCTGGTCAAGTACAACTCTTTTACATTCTGGCCGGTTATCTAATTCATTTTTTTTAGTATCATATTTTTCTTTTAAAGATGAAAGACTTTGTCCCAGAAGGTCTACCTGAAAACTATCGCCCACATCCTTATATCTTGAATACAGTTTTCCCAAAACAGCAGGGTCCAAAAAAACGGTCAGATATCTTTCGGGCAGCGGCGTCTCAATAGATAAATTTTCTAACTCATTTAAAAGGATTTCATTATATTGAGCCGTACAATCCCAAGTATCAAGTTTAGATTGGTTTTCAAGAAGATCAGGTTGATAACTTAAGATTGTTTGAAAACTCGTATCTCTAATTATAAATTGTTCTAGATTTTTTTGAAACTCATCACAATTTGAAACAACCCCACCAAATGCAAAACCTTGAATTGAACAGGCAAAGGTTTTATATGAATAGTTTATATTTCCATCTAAATAAGAATCTTGAGCATGCACAGAAAAAGACAAACCCAATAAAAACAGCCCACTAAATAAAACATAAAATAATATACAACAAAGCATCCTTGAAAACATCTAATTCCCCCTCTTAGATTATTTCTTTCTAACCAGGAGAACTTAACTCAAAGATCCAAGCTTATCTAGTCGTCATCTATCAAGATTTTGTTTTTAAAGTTATTTTTTGACTCACAATAATTTTCTTAACTAAAAAAGGGCCTTGTTATGCAACAAAACCCTCCTTATATAAAATATAAAACCTATATTTTATATAAATTTATTGATGACCTAGGCTCTTATAAACATACCGGCCATTTAAGCTAGGATCATGATCAAAGCTAAATCGGTTATATTCTGTAAAATTACCCACTCTTTTTGCATCTTTAAACATAAAAATCTCTATAACGTCAGTAAAACCTTGAGCATCATTTATATAAACATAATACATTTTTTCATGAGTTGGAGCATATAAGATATAATACACAAAACCTTGCTCATCCCTAACTTCTTCATAAATCGCATATCCATCTACATAAATCTCTGACGGAAGTTTTCCTTGAAAAATCCCATAGTAATGCTCCGGCGCATCAGTCATTTTTCTTACTGTAGGCTCAAACACTTCACCTCTATAAGCAAGGTAATACTGAAAAGCTTTTTCAGCTTCATATACTTCAAGCACATTTTTCAAAGGAGAAAAAGCCTCTTCAAGTGGATTTACTCCAGACAACGGCTGAGCATTGAAATGAGCTACGTGCTTATCTTCATCTGTTAAAGGGACTTCATCATTGCAATTTGTAAAGATATAATGACCTTCAGAATTTAACAGAGAATAACAAACTTCATGAGTTGGATCTGGCGAATAGAGAACAACTTTGTTTACATCCACATAATCATACTGAAAACTAAAAAATGTATTTTGCACTCCAGCCTTAGCTTCCTCAGTACAGAACTCTAAATCTTGTGCATAACTAACTGTTCTAGGATCAAAGGCAGTCGCAATATTAATGTACTGATACCCACCTGACTCATCTACCGAAATATTGGAACTAATAAATTGCTCCATACTTTCTGGAAACACATTGCAGCCCTTAACATTTACCATTGCATAAACGGTTTGAGCCTGACTTTGTTGAACAACATTCTGAGCAAAAGTTCCCTGCCCCAATAAACCAAGACTTACAAATAAACTTAAACGACTCAATATAACTCTAAACATGTCTCATACCTCTAATTAGTTTTTATTTTACTATTTTAAATTAGTCAGAGACTTGCTATATGGATTGGATCACATAAGCAATATAGAAAAATTACAAAACACTCTAAAGCTGTTGTACTGCCTACTAGGCCTAGATCATTCAATATGAACTCTCATTAAATCATTTTAATAGACTACCAAGCCTCATTTTGAGTTGGCGCTTTTCTCTAAAGTACTGATGTCTTGTCATATTTAACCTAGTTTTTTCAGCCTTTAACCGACCCATATCTTCAATTATATGCCTCACAACAGACGGACCATCATTTTTATGAAGAACATACTCCCGCTCTCTTTCCCAAATTCTTTCATCTAACTGTCTTATAGTTCTTTCTTCACGGGTTATATTTCGATCCAAATATTGAATCCGACCCTTTAAATAGGCGGTATAAAGTTTTGCACTTTCTTTGTTTTGAGTTCCCTTTGATATCAAAGGCCCTTCACCTAACAAGCACTCCTTTAAAAAAGGCTTACCTGATGACCCTAAAGACAGCAAAAGCGATTCAGAACAATTTTTATTTAACCAATCTTCTTTAACAGATTTAATTGGGTCAACTTCAGATGAAGATACATCCTCATTGTTTTTAACAACCAAAGCAGCATATGCTTCTGGACATTGTTCTTTCACCTTATCAAGTGATTTATTAATTTTTTTAAAATCAGGTTGCTCTAATAAATAAGACTCAATATTATCACAAGAATCTAGTTTTAACTTAGATTGGCAAGAGCTAAGTACAAAGCTTAAGAATAAGATCAAACAAAAATTGAGTAATTGAGACATAATTTGGTCTAAAGAAGTTTTTATTTTTCGGCAACTAAATAACAAACCCAGGTCTCACAGTCTTCACCTTCGGTCTGAGGCTTATAAACCCCATCCCCGTCCCCATCTTTATCAGTTCCTTCCCAATAAACCTGAAAGTTAGAGTATCCAGCTTCAAGAAAAATGTCTTTTAACTCTGGAATAGACCACATACGCCAATCATAGGTAAAAGCTTCCCTTATCTTTTTTTCACCCTTTCTTTTAAAGTGAATATAAAAAGTTGCAAAA
>CALGNA010000142.1 GCA_937958795.1 uncultured Bdellovibrionales bacterium
TGGTAGCTTTGAGCAAGCTGAAAAAATTTGTTATGACATGGGTAAAGAAGAACAGGTTGCAGAAGATTCTGATAAGGGTTTAGTAAATGCTTTCTTTATGCTTGGCCCAAAGCGATTAGAGCAAATTAAAAGTGTCACAAATTACACAGGTACAAATGAAAATTTACCAGTAGGATCGCACAAGTTGCCGATTGAGGGAAATACATACAAATTTTTAAATTCTGCTGCTCAAGGAATATTTTTAGGTCCTGAAACACCTGAACAGGTTGAGCAAGCTATTGCTAGTCTTAAGAAATATAATAAGTCACGAGCTTGGATTGCTTACGATTTAGAAAAAGTTGCAGGTTCAGAGTACCAAGCATTGGCTAAGGTGCCTTTTGTACCTGAGGCTTCATTTGCTTTGCCTTTGTACGGTTTGTTTCATGATACAGAAGGTTTGATTAGTTTAAGAACTCAGAATGTGATTCCTTTTTCTAGAAAAGTATCTGGGGAATTTAAGGGACTACTGTCGCATGACCTATTTTTTAAAGGTGTTGTAAAAGCAGAAGATGACACAGCAGCACAGTTTCCCTTTATTTGTAGGGAGCGTTCAGGGGCTTTGAGTTTCTTTAAGACAAGGGCAGTTTCAAGTGATTGGGATTTTGGCGCACAGGCTTGTGAGAACGAAGGTGGAGATTGGGTTGCTCCAATGACTCCGACACAATGGGTGCAGGCTATGCTTCAGGTGACAAAATCACCAGGACATCATCCTAATGGACTGCCAGCGCTGTATTCTTTTCCTGATCCCGATAGGGAGAATTTAAACAAAAGAGCTTGGGTTGCAGTAAGGGGTGAGGCAGCACAAAGTCCTTATTATCAACAGGGTTTACAATTATCAAAAAGTACAGATGGGTACCCTAATATTACAAAACACAAACAGTTAGATGCTTTATTCTTACCGCCTTCTACTGTACTGGATGTTGCCGATAGAAAAGCAAGTTATGCTGTATTCGACGATTACTGTAATATTGATTCAAATGGCCATGCTTTAGAAAACCCAGTCGTCGCTAATGGCGAGCTTTGTTTGTCCTCTACTAAAGATAGGCTTTTGATACAAAACTCATGTAGTTCTGATATGGTTAAGGTAACTAAGGAGTGGCTGTTGGCTTCAAGATCTTTGCAAAGCATGTGGTTGACTTATGTCGACCTATCATCAGGAACTGTGCTTGATTTATGTTCACCTTAATTTATAAATTAAAAAATAAGAATAGAGGATTTAGTTTAGTAGAGCTAATGGTCGTTTGTGCTTTAAGTGCTGGAGTTTTGTTTCTTTTTACTAAGCTTGTGATTTTTAACCTTATGATGCAGGGGTATTCTGAATCTAAAATAAGTCGCTTAGAAGTTAGAAGTATTTTATTTAGTCACTTAGATAAAGCAACTCAACAAATTGATTTGCATTATTTAAATCCTATAAGATCCTTGTTTATGTATGAACAAGGATTTTGTTACGAAAATGAAGGTATGGATAGTTCTTTTGGTGCCACAGCGTATAAGAACGAAGGCGCCTTTTATCCAATGAAGTCTGTTTGCAAAATTGATACAACACTAAGTCAGAGAAGGCCATTTTGGTCTAACCATACGGGTGCTCCTTTGGTGAGTCCTTCTCCAATGGATTATGATGTATATGAAAATGGTATTTATTTGGATAGCTGGACTCTTGTAGATTTTAATGGTTCTCAAGATAGTTCCAATACAAATACGACTGGGAAATCAGTGATGTCGATTTTAATTTCACGTTGCATGCCTAGAGATCAACTAGATCAAAATTTATTTTTTATAGATCCTTCAACAGATCCGGCTGCAGCTTTTAATTTTATATTAGAGGCGCCTTATAGGCCTATTGTGGATTTTGATGATAAGAAAAAGCCTAGGTTGAGCTGCTGTCCAGTTGGAGCAAGTCACAATTGGGCGCCTGTGAGTTCAAGTACGGTTGCTTGTAACCAAGGTTCAAATCTTGAGGACTACGTTTATCGAACCTTTATGTTTAGAACATTTAAAGAAGATCCAGCTTCTTCAAATCAGGAGTTTGCAGGTTTTACAGAGCTTCCAGGAACCGGAGATACAGATGATGTGTGGGGGTTGGGATTTGTGATGTATCTCACGGACTCAGAGGGGCAAGCTTTGCAGGTCTATCCATTTTCAGTTGATGATTCTTGTAAAAGAAGGTGGAGGTCTGGCGAGACCGGTGAGAAGTGTGAAAGAATTGATATGAACAGGGTTAAGCAAATCACTGAAGGGTCAGAAAAGACCATTAAGCCCAATGAATTAAGGCAATATTTGAGACAAAACTTGGTTTTTAGTCCAGAAAACTGGACAGGTACCACAAAAAGAAACCTTCATGACTCGGGAATCATACCCATATCTAAGTAAAGCCTGTACAAGTAATTGTTAACTAAATTTAACAATTATGAACTTAGGAGGTTCTTAGATGGATATCGATGTTGGTGCAATAACAGATAAAATTATGCAACTTGGGGTTACGTATTTGCCAAAGGCACTTTTAGCTATTGTCGTCTTTATCGTTGGGGGATTTTTAATAAAAAAAGCGGTGAAGTTGATAAAGGCTGGGCTGCTTAAAGGCGGGATAGATGAAACATTGACTCCATTTCTAGCGGGCATAGTAGGTGCTTTGCTAAAGGTCATGCTCGTAATCAGTGTGATAAGTATGTTTGGTGTAGCAACAACTTCATTCATTGCTATTTTAGGTGCTGCTGGTTTAGCTGTAGGTATGGCTCTTCAAGGGACGCTAGGTAACTTTGCGGGTAGTGTATTGCTGATGATTTTTAAGCCTTATAAAATAGGTGATTACATTGTGGTTCAAGACAAAGAAGGCTTTGTGAAAGGGATAGATATTTTTACAACCCAACTCACAACTCTCGATAACCAGAGGGTGATCATACCTAATGGCCCATTATCGGGTGGCACAATTGTCAATATCTCAGCTGAAGATATGAGAAGAGTGGATATAGCTGTGGGTATAGGTTATTCAGATGATTTTCCTAAAACAAAAAAAATACTATTAGAGCTGGCAGCATCAGACAGTAGAGTGTTGAAAACTCCTGAGCCTTTTGTAGGAATAACTGGCTTTGGTGATAGTGCTGTGGACTTAACTTATAGGTTGTGGTGTAAGACAGATGATTATTGGGGCGTGTTTTTTGATTTTAATGAAAAAACAAAAGCTTGTTTAGATTCAAATGGTATCTCAATTCCATTCCCACAGAGAGACGTCCATATGATATCTGGTCCACAGTCTTAAGTATTTAAGCTGTGTGACTATACTATTTTAAATTTAAAAAAACCACCGCAGGGTGGTTTTTTTGTTAGGTTAAGCTGTTTTATGTTGATATAAAACTAGGGATTAGTTTCATTAGTATCTTCTTTAGATAAATCAATTAAATCCCCTATAAGCCCCATGAGGCTTGCAGCCGCAGTGTCTCCGTTTGCGGCAAAGTCCTGTTCTAATTGATTTGCAACTTCTTTATAGTCATCTCTGTTGGCAGTACTAAGATCGATTTCTATAGGTTGAATTGTATTTGTGTTTGTGTTAGCCAAACAATCCGTATCTGGTTTAAAGCCCTCTTCATGCAAAGTATATTCTCTACAAAGATAGTCTTGTCTCCATCTTGCATTTTCAAAATCCCAAGTAAAAACTCCTTTCACATTGTATTGTTGTATTTCATATTCTGCTACAAGTTTTAATGTCTGTGTTTGAGTGTCGAATTCCAGAGCCCATGCCTTGTGAGTGAAATCACTAGGTAAAAGGGAGTCCTCTGCAAACATAAATTGAAGCTCTGTTGTTTTGTAATAAATGGCCCCAGTTGGATCAATCAGAAAGCTATGTTTGCCTTTAAGATCAGGATTGCTATTAAAGCTGTATAAGAAGTTTAAGGTTTGATCTGGTCTATAAGCTCTGTCGAGTATTTGAGCATAAGAAGTACTGTTGGGCGCATTTTTGCCCATGAGTAGATCATGGAACTCGGAGGAGTTATGGGATACGTATTCAATACAGCTTGAAGTTGGGTCTGTTATAAGTAGCTCAACTCTGTCAGTAGCAGTTAAGTTTGGGTTTCTGTCGCAGTGACATTTGCGTTGGTTGCTAAGGTCACCTAGCTCCGTATATTTTTCAGACGTTAGCTGTTCTCCATTTTTGTTGTAGCTGTCAAAGCCTGATTGAACTGTTTTGCCGATTTGATAGTCTATATGCGAGCATATGGCAAAATGCATAAGGTTGCTGTTTAGGCCAGTTTCTTCGATTGGTAATATGTTGAGTTGTCCGTAGGCAAGGTTTCCGATCATCAATGCTATTAAAGCAACTCTGTTTTTTAGGTTCATTTAAAACTCCTTTTAAAATAATTAAATGAATACAATTTATAGTTGATTTATTTTGAGATATCCATTATAAAATTATTAATTTAGTAAAAATATATGATATAATTATTAAATAACTAGGAAAAATCTATGAATTACAATAAGTTAGATTACAGATATAATTTAAAAAAAACCATCATGAGTCCAATTGTACGTGACAAATTAGGCGGAATTGTTAAAATTGCACATGCGTGTCAGATGCACGGACCGTTTTTTTCAGGTGTATTGAAGCAAAAAAACCATTTAAATCAGGATCAACTATATGCCTTATGTCATTATCTTGGTTTGAAAAACGAAGAGGTCGATTTTTTAAGTTTATGTCTTGCATATATGAGGTCAGCAAATACGCAGAGAAAGAAAGAATTAAAAAATAAAATTGTACTTATCCAAAAATCAAGGCTTAAAACAGATCATTATATTGAAGCGGAGACTGTAAATACAAGTGAGTCAGTTTTTTTAGAGTACTATTCTGATCCCTACTTTAAACTTATCCATACGTTTTTGCAGGTTTCCTACTATAGTAGGAACAGTAACCAAATAGCTGTAGATTTAAATTTACATATAGACAAGCTTTCTCATTACTTAAATAGGTTAGTTGATTTTGGCTTTATTGAAATTCAAAGTAGCCAAATCAAGGTATTAAAACAAAACTATCACTTGCCAAAAGATGCCTATATTTGTCAGTCCCATCAATTGTCACTTAAAAATTTAAGCCTAAATCAGTCACAAAAGCTTGCTAAAGAGGATTTTGAATCCATTTGCGTGAGTTTTTCAGCAAATCAAGATGTTTATAATAAGATTTATGAAGCCTTTTTAGAGTTTTTGAAACTTTCACAAGGTTACGTGAAAGAAACTTCAAAAATAACAGGTGTTTATCAGCTAAATTTTGATTTGTTTAGGTGGTCTAAATGATAAGCATTAATAATGTAAAAATAGATAAGAAGTGGCTTAAAATTTGCAATATAAAGAGTATGAAAATATTTTTCTATTTTTTTATAAGCATAAGCCTAATATCAGCTTTCGGATGCAGAGATTCTGTTCCATTAGATGGTTACGAAAATGGACAAGGCAAAAATATATTTAGTAACCATGACCCTGGTGATGAAGAAAATTCAGGTGGTGCCTGGGAAATCAGTGGTGCAGAAGAGCGCAAAGATAAACACAATCCATGGTTTTTAGGCAAAATGGATGTGACTTACTGTGTAATAGTCAACAGTAATGATTTTGGAAATTTACCCATAGAGCATGCAAGTAGCATAATTGATGAAAGTATTGAATACTGGCAAAATCAAATTGATAAGAGCTACCGAACTGACAGGTTTCCCTTTGATTTAGATGGAGTTTTAAATCTAAGTACAACAAATTTTATTTTTGAAGATAAATGTAATAAAGACACACAAATAAAATTTCAATTTGGTCACTTAACCGAAAATCAGGTTAAGAATAAAGAGTATTTTTTAAAACCAGATATGCTTGGTGTTTCTGTTCGTACGGATTATGATTCTCAGAAGTTAAGGGGAAAGGGCTTTGTTTTTATACGGCCTCCAAGAGGTCATTTTTCATACAATGCTGATAAATATTATGAGGATATTTGGGACATTCAGGATAGAATGTATTTAAAATTTATACTCACACATGAAATTGGGCATTTATTTGGAATGCATGAAAATAGAAATAATATGCCTCAGCAAGCTCTTGTTATGTCAGAGTCCATAGTTGAATTTTTTGATAAAAATATAATAGATAGATTTGGTGTGCGTATAAGTAATGATTATGATGAAAATAACACTGTTGGAGAAAGTAAGCATTCAGCTGAAACTATGACCAAGTTTTTGAAAAAAGTATTTTATGGGAATTACTTTCATATAGATCGATCAACAATTGACCATTCTGATAATGTTCAAAAGCCAAAAGTCAAAAATATTAAATCAATATTAAATATTGAAGAACATGAGAAGGTAAGCGAAATTAAGTACATTAAAATGAAGTCAAATATAGCAGATAATTTGGTTCATATTTATGGATCACTAAATAAATACTTTCCTGGTTATGAGGTTAATGCAGATTATAATGATGGAATTTTTTTAGGGACACTAGATCTTTCTGTTTACAGTTTAAGAAACTATTCAGTTTCTCCTGCTATTCAAATGTATTTACCTGTTGATCAATCTGTGTTTAAATCTGACGATTTTATATATTGGATGCATGATAGAAGTGAGAATCCTGGTTCAAGTAGCCCCTATCTTACGTTAATAGAATATGAACATATAAAAGAAATTTTTGGTACATTAGATCTAGAGCACTTTGGGGAAGAGAAAAAAGTTCATGTCATTACAGACGGATTAAGTATACTTAGTATAACAGAATTAGAATAGCAGAGTTCTAAGTTGTAAGCCTTCATGCGAAATAATCATACTCCGCATGAAAGTTGTTAGGATTCTAGAGTCTAGAATGTATAAACTATTCTTCTGCCTTAAATGGATAGATTTTGTTCTTATAGTAGACTCCAGCGATACTGCTGTAAAAATCACTAGCTTTTTGTAGGTTATGTTCATTATTAATGACAACTGAATATTGGAAACGACTGGAGGTTTCGCCATCTAATTTAGAAATTTTCAGGTCTTGTCCAGATAGACAGTAAGTATTCGTATGTAAACTACTATTGAAGAGGTTTAAGCTTGTGGGCAGTTCATTTTCTAGATGATAATCATAAAAATCTTCTAACTGATCATCAGCCTCAAAATTAAAGTAGTATTCCTGGTGAGGAAAAGTTGTTTTTCCAAGTACGCCAACAGTGACATAGTAGCTATTTTCAAATGGATTTTTTTCAAGATAGCCATTTACGTACAATTTTCCATCAACCATTGTGTAGCTTTCTTGAAGCAAAAAATTGAGTAAAAAAATACTAGATCTAACCATGTCAGGACTTACGTAACTAAAATTGTCATATATAAATTTTTCGTTTATTAGATGTTGTACACTTGCGGTTGAATTTTCAAGAAGAGACAAGTCTGGGTCTTTATCTTCATTTGTCAGAGTTTTTGAGACTAAAGACCCACACCGGACCTCCCAAGGTGTGACTTTCGAATTAGGTACTGTGATTCGATTTTGAGCCGAGAATTGATTTTGGACTTTATGTATAAGGATATTTACACCTTTTCGTTCTTGAGCAAGGCAATTCATACTCATTAATATGAATATGCCAGCTAATAAGATAACTTGTTTCATTTAGTTTCCTTTATTGTTGTTTAAGGTTTAAGGATTTAAACCTCTAGAGGTAGGGTTATAATAAACTCTTTTTTTCTGTACAGTTGTAATTTTAAATTTTAAAAAAATCTTAATGGTATATGTTCATATGCTACATTGTTATAATTGAAAAAAAAATGAGAATGTACTTAATCATAAATTATTTTAGCTGCTTAAGGGTTATAAATATTAGTAGATGACAAAAAATGTAAAAAAAAGCCTGTTATGAATTAAAATAACAGGCACGGAGCATTATAAAATTTTGTTATTTAATGAGTTTTTACGACATCAGTTCGTTCAAATCTTTCATAGTCATCTTTTTAATAATATCAGAGCTTTGATTGATGATAGCATCTGAAATATCTTTTTTCTTGGCCTGTAGTCCTAAAATCTTTTCTTCAATAGTGCCTTCGGCAATCATTTTATAAGCAAAAACTTTATTCTTTTGTCCCATTCTGTGTGCTCTATCGATAGCCTGTGCTTCTGATGCCGGGTTCCACCATGGATCAAGAATAAAAACATAGTCTGCTTCTGTTAGGTTAAGTCCTGTTCCGCCTGCTTTTAAGCTGATGAGAAAACAATCAATTTTTGGATCTGATTGAAATTGTTCAACTAATGCTTTTCTGTTTTGAGTTTGTCCATCAAGGTATAAATTTGTAATATTATGTTTTTGAATATGTGCTTCGACAATTTTTAAGAAAGACGTAAACTGAGAGAAGATTAAGCATTTATGGTTATCCTGGGTGAGGGTTTTAACCTGTTCAATGAGGGCTTCAATTTTAGAGCTAGGCTCATGTATTCTGTCAGGGTTAATAAGCCCTGGGTGGCAAGATGCTTGCCTTAGTCTTAATAAAGCTTCAAGGACATCGAGTTTAGATTTGTTAAAGCCTTTTTGGTCTACTGCGGCTTTAATTTTTTGTTGGTAGTAAGCTTTAACTTCATTATAGTTTTTGAGTTCAACATCTGATAGTTTACATTTTAG
>CALGNA010000143.1 GCA_937958795.1 uncultured Bdellovibrionales bacterium
AAATCCTAATCAAAATTGTACTTTAGGTGATATTAAAAAAAATTCTAATGTTAACTGTAAACAAGAAACACTAAATGCTACATCTGTTAGTGGTGCAGAGGCATGTCAAGATATTGCAAGTACGTCTGCCACGGATTTTTCATTAAGTTTAGAGGCTTGTACAACACATCTTACAATGGCAGGAAGTCATTCATTTACGGATGGAAATAATGTTAGAATAACGAGAGACGAATTAGCAAATAGATGTAGCCAAGAATTTTGTGTAAAGAAAGAGCAAGGTGTAGTAAACCCATTTTTGAAGTCTGTTTTAAATAAACCTAACTTAACTACAAATGAAAGAATTAGACAGATCACAAACCTTTGTCGACCTGCTGATTTTTGCGAGCATTATAAAGGCGGAATTAATAATGGTTTTGGTAATTTTAGTTTTTGTTACGCAAATTGTGACGATGGGTGCCCAAGTAATTCGTACACAGATGGCTTTTGTCGATACGATGAGTTTAAAGTACTAAATTCAAAAGATGAATGTGTTTGTAAAGCTGGCTATAAAAAAACAGGTAATGATGCACCAGTTAATAATGGTAGTACTTTTAATTGTGTAAAAATTGAGGAAGTAGCTGTAACTGAGGCGACCTGCCCACCAGGTCAGTATTTGAAAAATGGTTTTTGTGAATGCCAGGATGGCTTACCACCTTCAGGGTTTACAGAGGACAATCAGCCTCTATGTGATAGAACGTTAGTAGATTTAGCTCCACCTTCAGTGGTTGTTGAGGTAACACAACCTCAACAAACTCAAGGTTCACCTGTTGCCTTAGCAGTCCCCAGTCCTACTACTTCTGAAACTGCCAGTTCTGGTTCAAGATATTCTGTTGCAGCTGTAGCAATCGAAACGGTTCCGAGCGCAGTTGCAGAACCTGAACCTGTTAATACAGCATCAGGTTCACAGTGTATAGAAGACTTAAGTATCCCAGGTAAAATTAATAATAGGATATGTAATGGAGATCCAAACTGTATAGAGTGTCTTGGTTCTAGTAGTTCTTATGTTGATAGTTACTTTGATGAAGAAACCGACATCGACACCCATGTTGGAGGAAAACTTGGATATTACTTGGAGAAAAAAGCAAAGCTTGAAACTGCTCTAACAGAGAAAAAGCAAGAGCTTGAAGGCGTTAATTATCTTTATGATAACTTTGATAATCTATTAAATGGCGCTGATGGAATAGATGAATTTATTAAAAAGATGAGAGAAAAAAAGGTATCTTCAGAAATAGTGGGTCAAGTAAAGGATAAATTAAGGCAAATTAAGTTTTACGAAAAAAGAGCCAGCCTTCAAAGAGCTGGGACTCAAAATTCCGAATTACGTTCTCAAATTACAAATAGAAATGCTTTAGCTGCAATTGCACCAGTATTGGGTAGTTTGGCTGCAACAGGACTTCAGGTTTGGGGATGTAATTCACTTAATGATCATAACAGATCTTTAATGGAAGGCAACTCGGCTCTAGGTCATACGACACCATTTCAAGATGTTAATTGTGGGCAGAACTGGCTTAATATGATTGGTCCAACTGTTGGTGGTGCAAGTATGTTCCTGCAAAGTGAGGCACAGGCAGATGCAACTTTTGCTTGTAGTAATACAGCTTTTCAAGCAAACGCAGCTATCAATGGTGGGTATTCTGGTAGCAACGCTTTTACTCAGTATGTAAGAGGACCTAACGGTCAGATTTTTCAGATTCCAGCAAATGCAAATTTAAGTATGCAAGGTCAAGTGGACCCGATGGCTTTACTGCTAGGTCTTCAAAACTCTTCAGTTTATAATCCAAATGCGACTTACCAAAATGGAATTCAGTTTGGTGCAGATTTAGGACGATACTCTATTCCTTATAATGGCTCCGGAATGTATGGAGACTATGGTCATGGGAATTATAATGGAAACTACAATGGTCAGTTTGGTGTTAACGGGCAGTTAAATTTAGATTTAGGAAGTTTATTAGGGAGACATACTGGTACAAATGGATCTGGCTTTGGTTATAACTCTGGTAATGGTAATTATGCAGATTCCTGGATGAACTGGCGTAATACGGGCGGTAACGGAAGAGGCTCTGGTCAGTTCTCTGCAGGTTACTATGTAGGGATAGAAAGAGACAGAGAAGAGTATATGGCGGTCCGAGCAGCTATTGCTGAGCTAAGTGTAAATGCAAGAGGCGCCGTTCACCTTCTAAACCAGCTTAAGTATTTGGAAGACCTCGAAGCGAGGCTTTATGCAAGAATCAATGGTTCAGGAGCTTATGCCAGTGCAGGAGCAGGCTTTGATTTTAGGTTTCAAGTTGGAGGGAGTGGCGGGCATCAACCCGTTGGTCCAACAACAAGTAATCCAAATGAAGTTTTTTCCAACGACTTTATGAATGATACAGGTGGCGGTACGACTGGGGCTACAACTCAGCCGGTTGGTCCTACAGGGCCAGCGGCTGGGGATGCGCCTCCTTTTGGTGGCTAACTTCAAGTTTTTAAACTGTTTTTTTACAAGGCCAGCTATGAGTGAAAAATCGCTCTTGCCATAAGGGAAACGCAGGTTTCATCACCTTGTACTGTTTTAGAATGTTTTGTGTTTGAGGGGATCTGTATACGATCCCCTTCTCTTAATAAGAGCTTAGTTCCGTTAATATCATATAAAAGCTGCCCCTTAATAACGACACGAACCTCATCAAAAGGGTGTCTGTGGTAATCCAACTTAAAGCCAGGTTCAAAAGTCTCTTCAACAGGCTCTAGGCCCTCAGAGTTCATAATGAGTTTCATTTGTTCTAATGTAGGGTATTCCCTTGCTTGCCATCTACGAATAATCATAGGGCGAGGATGGTTTTGTTTTAAAACAAGGTCAACATCAAAGAGCTGTAAGCTTCGTGAAGTCTTTAGTGATGTATCCCCTTTTTTTTTAAGCAAAATTTTTAGAAATTAAAAATTAAAAGTTATATTTATAGAGTTTCCTAAAGCTTCTAGATTCTTTATGAGCCTGGATTCTATAGCTTTCTAAAGCTTTAGAATACTGTGATAAAAGCGTTATCTTTTTTATTAAAAATCTCTCAAATAGGGAAAAAAACGCCTTAATATTAGACGTTTGTAGTCCTAATTTTAAAATTCTTTGTACGTAATTGGGATTGGGCCTCGGGTGATTGCTATTTAGGAGCGATAAGCTTTTTGAGCCTGAGAAAGTCCTTTAATTGAGGGAAGCATCAGCAAACAACATAAAGCCCAAACCCACCCCGTGAGTATCCTTGTAAGAGGGCTTTTGTAGAGTTTCACCAAGAAGCTGTTTGCTTGCCTCAAAAAAATATAACCTAAAGGGTTTTTGCTCTCAGAACGTATTCGGTCAGGCTTTGTTTGTAGACGTATTATTTGGAGTTTGTTCGTTCGTAAATCAAGTGATTAGGAGTATCATGAAATTTAATCCCAGTATTAAAAAAATAAAAGCCTTTGTAGGTTCGCAAGATTCAGGGCTTTTAATGAAGAATGGCTCTTCTAAAGATAGCAGCTTGTTTTCTCTCATGCAGGTTTCAGATCAAAAATCGATTCAATTTGCAGGTGACGAAATTGAAGATGTTATTACAAGACAAGATTCAGAGGGTAATGATTTTTTACAGCTTAATTTTTTATGTGGTAAAAAAATCCTTTTAACTCAAAATTTAATTGGTTTTAAGCCTATTGAAATCCCAGGTATGGAGTCTTCCAGTTTACCTAAGGTCGTCACAACACCTGATCTTTTAAGTATCATTGAAATCTTAGAAGAGCAGCAGCCTGCAGATGTAGATTACGACGATACAAAGCATCTCAGGCAGGTTTATATATCCATCCTTGCTGGAGCAAAAGAGGCTGGTTTTACTATTGAAAATGAGATGTATTGGTTAAGTCAAAATTATGACTTAGCAGGGACAGCTTAGTCAGAGACGGACTCTCAGAATAACCAGCAAGAGAAGTTTAGATTTTCTTGCTGGAAGCTCATTGCTTGTACCACTGCTTGTGCCTCTGTATTTATTTCAGGTATTTTCTCATGATTACTTAGGTGACTATATTTACTTGTCCGATCATATTTACTTGACCTAGAATTTTGAATCCCTTACCTTGGGCCGACCGATCCAGTGGGGGCATAGCTCAGTTGGGAGAGCATCTGATTTGCATTCAGAAGGTCGCAGGTTCGATCCCTGTTGCCTCCACCATTTTCTAAGAAAATGAAAAACTAAAAGAAAAAAGTTTGATCGGGTCTAACTAAAGTTAAGCAAAATAAAATAAAACTCTAAACATCAATTCATCTCTGAGGGACCAGCTAAAACAAAAAGGTTTTTGCTTTCTTTCCATATTTTAATTTGTAAATTTTTATGATTTTTCAAAATAGAACCTAAGGCTGTTTCAGAATAGAGCTCTGTAGAAGAAGTTATATTTTTTGTTAGAGGTGTTAAGGCTGCTTGGTAGAGAGTATAGGTAGAGTTTGTTTTTTTATCTATGAGTTTCATTTGAGCGGCTCTTTGTCCTTGTATGCTGCAGTAGCGAGATCCTAGTAATTTATATTTTTGAGAATTTAATTTTTCTGACTCAAGTAGTTTGAAGTTAAGTAAGGGCATTTGAGCTTGTAGTTCAGAAATTTGTGTTGCTTTAAACTTTGGATCATAATTTTTAAAATGATTTATTGCTACTTCTTGGGAGATTTTTTGTTTTATTTTTAGGTTGAGTTCAGAACTTAATTTTAAATTCATTTTTGAATCAATACGTGCGTGAATTTGAGTCTTTTTAGTAGCATCATATAGTGAATATAAACTAAGGCTTATAATAAAAAGACTGGCACAAGCGAATGCTAGTTTAAAACTATTCATGGATTCAGAAATCCACAGAGGGAGTTTTTCTGTTTTACTCTCAGAGGCGATTGAGGACTGAAGTTGAGCGAGTTGGTCAGGGTTAAGGCTTTGAGATTGGTAGTGGTCTATGAGATTTTCTTTTAGAGGTTTATGAGGAGTTTTTTTCATGGGAATTCTCCTTTGGGTAAGTGCTTTGCCCTGCTGGCTTGATTTCTATTTTTGCGTCATCAGTGTTTGAATTATCAGGAAACTTGAGTTTGATTCGATTGACTTTAGACAGAAGTGTTCCAATTTTGATATCTAAGACATGGCTCATTTCTTTAAAACTCATGCCTTCGTAAGCCCACAAAAATAGAATTTCTCTTTCAATGGGTTCAAGCTTTTCAAGCCTTTGTAAAAGTCTGTCTTTGTTTATGAGAATACTCTCAAGGCTTGTCATTTTATCAGAATAGACATCTTTTGAATGCAGGTCTTTTGAGGAGTTAACATAAAGAGAGTGGTTTTTTTCTTTTCTTTTTAAATCGTAATATTTATTTCGGATACAAGTGCGTAGATAAGCGAGTTTGTTTTTTTTAGATTTAGTCCAACTACTCAGAAGACTGTCTTGTACAAGATCAAAAGCCACCTCTTCATTTTGAGAGATGGCAAAGGCATATCTATAAAGAACATTGAGTTCCTCGGTTGTAATCATACTAGTGATTTAGATCATAGGGATTTTTTTTGCAAAGCCCCTTAGTATCACAAACTTTGTGAACAATAGGCTGAATGATCTTATACTCGGATTGGACTTTATGGGCTAAAAAATCAATATCATAAAAATGACCTGCTTTATCAGTAAAATCCGCACAGCTTGTCGCTAAATTGTTATCTGTTTTAACTCCTGCATGGAACCCATCTGGGTACTTTTTAGATGTTTTAAGTTTAAGTTGTAGGATTTTTCCATTGAACAAGACCGGCAGGTAGCCTTCTTTGGACGAATTATTTGTAACATAATTTTTCATCGCCATTTGAACAGCTATTTTAGAGCTAGTTTTGTCTGCGACTTGAGCCTTTCCCGCCAAAGCTAAGTTACTTGTTCCTACAAAACCTAAAAAACAAAGGACTAAAAGGCTTATTTTGTGTTTTTTTACTTTGTTCATTTGTTAAAATCTCCTTAAGTGGCTCTAGGGCCGTTTATTTTAGGGCAGAATTGTCCATATACTAAAGACGTTTGAGCGAGGCATTTTATTGCAAAGTGGTTTGTGTGATATGAATGGCTTTTAAGTCAAAACGAAGTTTGAGGTATCTGTTTTAAGATTAGGGTAGCAAAGTCAGTTTTTTTTTGCTCTTTCTTTGTTTCGAATAGAGCAATGAGCACCGCCTGATTTAAACTCCAGTTGAATTGGGTTGTATGGAAGAGTAGTTACAAGCTTTCATCATATGACTTCGTAAAAGTTTTAACAGGGTCTAAGTAAAATATTTTTTTCCAGCCATGAACAGACTTTTGATCCCATAAATGAAGATGTGGAAATGGCGTTGTGACTGCAAAGTGCAAATGAGGAGGTTTGCCTTTTGCATTTCCTGTCGCTCCTACAGTACCTATGGTTTGTCCTCTTTTAAGAGGTTGAAGTTGAAAAACCTTAATACTATCCAAGTGAGCATAGTAGTGAAATCGCCACCTTGGACCTAAGATCATAATGGATTTACCACCTTTGCCACTGTTAGCAGTATAAAAAACAATTCCATGAGTAGAGGATAAAACGGGAGTGCCTTTGGGGCTAAAGATATCAATACCTTTGTGGGTAATCGAATGACCCCAGGGGTAAAACCAAAATGATTTAGGATTCCAGTTTTTAGTTGTCGCTCCTTTTACAGGAATAATAGCTGAGTAAGGCATAAATAGAACAAGTATAACAAAAACAATAAAGCCATAGGCCTGTTTTCTTGTTTTTTTACGTTTAAATAGATCAAAAAAAAAGATCCATAAGTATCTTAAAAATCTTTGTGTACTTGAAGTAATCACAAGGTTTGAGGCTCCTGCTAGTTTATATAGCCTAAGTAGCAGAAAATGTTCTGTATAACAAAACACTATCAAATCGATCTTAGCAGTAAAGATGTGGTGATAAAGTATGTGGCTTTAAGCTACAAACCACATAAATTAAGCTAACTTTAATTTAATGGAGCTTTCTGATTCGAAATAAATACAACCAGAGCTTTAGTTTTGTATTCACTTGAAATGTTGATACCATTGTATGGAGTTAAGGAGACATCAATTGGTTTATAAAGTGAATAAGAATTATAAGGCGTTTGGATTTTTCATAATATGGATTTTTTTTAATCTAATCGCTTTGTCTGGGTTTTCTAAAACTGTTGATCAAGTTATGAAGTCCATTGAAGCTGATGTACTTCAAAGAGCTCCAGAGTTGTTTAAATATGTATCTAATGAAAAACTAAAATACCTTGTTGTGGTCTATAAAAAAGAAAGATCATTAGAAGTTTGGACAGACACGGATGCTCCAGAGTTCATACGAGCATTTCCTATGACAGGTTTTTCTGGGAGTTTAGGTCCAAAAAATCAAGAAGGGGATAGGCAAATTCCTGAGGGTGTATACAAAATTATAGATTATAACCCCAATAGCAGCTATCACCTATCACTTAAAATTAATTACCCAAACAGTTTAGATAAAAAAAGAGCAAAAGCAAATCGAATTAAAAAGCCTGGAGGCTTAATTTTTATTCATGGAGATAGAGTGACCATTGGTTGCATTCCGCTTGGCGACAAGCCAATAGAAGATTTTTTTTATTTTGTTCGTAAAATTGGGAAAAAGAATATGAAGCTTGTCATTGCACCACAAAAAAATATGAAAAAATTTGATGAATCGCCTTACAGTAAAGGGTCAATGGATAGGAGTCTTATCCAGCAAAAGTATGAACTGATTAGAAAGGAAACAAACAGAGTCTATGTTGAGCCAGCAAAGGAGCCTAGTACTCTAAATAAACTTAAAAGACGCATGATAGAAAAAGTAGAAAGATTTTGGTAACGGATCAAGGTACTCTAAATACTAGAACATAGAACATAGAACATAGAACATAGCACATAGAACATAGAACATAGAACATAGAACATAGAACATAGAACAGTAGTAAATATAGTGAGAAGATACTTTAAAGCATCCGGGTAATTTTTTTGTTACAGTGAGTAAATTAGCCTTATGTGATAAACTCAGAGAATACTTCT
>CALGNA010000144.1 GCA_937958795.1 uncultured Bdellovibrionales bacterium
TGAGTAAAGATGTTACTACTTGTTGACCAATGATTGGTGTAGAAAAGCTCAGTTTTTTCATCTTGCCAAGAACTGATTTATCCTCTAGATCGTTCATCCAGTTTTGGTGTACAGATTTAATAGTACTAGGATTTGAGCTCCAGCCTGATTTATTAATACCAACGCTTTTAAAGTAATTTTCAGAATTTTGGCGAGAGCTTTTTAATGCATTTAAATCATCTATGCTTAGATCTGTGTTGTCTGATGAAATTAAACTTTCAGCAATATCTAGAGCCTCATGTACTTCTTTATGTGTCGAAAAAAACGTTTCAGTGATACCATTGTTTTTAAAGGTAGTTTCTAGATTTTGTAATCCTTCCGTAACTTTATTGGTTAAATATGAAATTGAAGGCCTTAGTTTGCTTTCATCATACGAATATAGCTTTGAATTAACGAGTTCAACTTGAGATTCAATAAGGCTTATATCAGGGATTTTAAGATCTATATTTTTTTGATACTCATTGATAGTATTTACATTACTAAGTACATTATTAATTGAATTATTGACTTGAGCTGTATTTAGCTCAGCTATTTCCTTGGAAAAGTCTTTGCTATGGTAGATTGCGTCGATAGCTATGTCACTAATTCCGTTGTTTATTAAAGTATTTATAAAAGTACTAAAATCAGATTTGTCAGCGTTTTCAATAAAGCTGATTTCATTATTAATTTTATCTAAAGCTTCTTTTTGGTTTTCAACAACCTCTTGATACTTTACGTCGTACTCAGAAACTCTGCTATTAAAATTTGAATGAAAAATTTTAAGATTATTTCTTAAAGAACCAATTTCACTATTTAGTCTCATTTCGTTTTCGATAAAAGTATTATTTATCTCAATAGTTATTGGTCTTTGTCCAACGCGATATGTGCTAGATCCTCCAAACGATTGAGCATAGGCGATCCAAAATGGTAGTAATGAACTTAAAATTACAAATAAAATGATCTTATGTGTTTTATTCACTTTTACACCCCTGGCCTTCCTTGCACAGCATGTTTTTAAGTAGTTGTAGTTTGAAGTTACTTGAGTGACCAGATTCAAGTTCTTCCTTGTGTAAGTGGCCGATGATTACTGTGCTGTCTATATTTTTGAATACTGTATTTTGAGTTTTACTGAGATTATCCTTTAATAATGAAAGTCTTCTCTCGTTAAGTTCTAGCAAAGTATCATTCATTAGAGTCAAAGTAGGGTCTAGGCCGTCAATCATAGTGCTTCTACTCAATCCAATTTTATAATATGAAAATAAGTTTGGAAGAGGAAAGTAAAATGAATATTCATTCTTTAAGTATTCAAAATTTGGTATATGAACATCTTTGGTTTTTTTTATGGCATGATCTATGTAAGCAATAACTTCAGAAGCATTACTGCTTTTGATGCTCATTTTAGTTATTAATTCTGTAATATCTCTTTGAAACGGAGTTAGTATTTCATTTATTATAACTTGTGAATATCTACGGTAAATTTCTTGAATAGAGTTAATTTCTGCAGATGAAGTAGAAAGTATAATTTTTTGATCTAACACTAGATTTCTTCCAAATTCAGTAGCAATTTCGTCAACTCTATGTTTAAGAAATTCTTGCCTAATGACGATCATTGATTTGCTTTCTTTTTTCATAAGATTAAGTTTGTTCTCTAATTCATTTATGCATCTATTATATGTTGGCACAAATTGGGACTTACAGTGTTTGATTCCTGACCAAGTGTCAGTTTTCATGCAGGTAGAGTAATTGATATTTATTTCATCACATTCAATTGCAAAAGTCTGAGCTGTTGATAGGAAAATAACAAATATCAAAAATTTTTTTAATTGGGTAAACATTGTAATCCTTTAAAGATTTTATTCCTTAGCTTTTGTATTAAAATATCTTTCATTAGATGCAGATATTTTATTGTAATCTTTTGAGTATTTAGTTTCATAAAAAGTATCAGCTTTGGCTTTTTGGGAGCATTCAGAGTCGTATTTTATAAAATTAATTGAGTTACAAGATCTTGATTGAGTAACTGATTTTTCATATAAATAATTATATTCATTTATTTTATCCTGCAAACACTTAGTAAATTCATGTAAATATTCAAACTCAATATCTTTATAGCAAATACCCGGTCTTTCGTATGAGTGGCTTTTCATAACACATGCCAGGTATGATACTAGGTTTCCACTTCTAGTATATTTTATCGGTAAGAACTCATCACAGTGATCTGTGCTTTGTAACATATTCGTCCAAGGCCCTTCGTTGCAGGTGTCTCCATAAAACGGTTCTTGGTTACTAAAGTGTCTTACTTCGAGTATTTGGTCGTCTGCTTCATAAGTGAGCATCTTACAGTTTTCAGTGCGTGGGTCATAAGATATATTATAGTGTATTCCAGATTCTAAGTTTTGATTTACAGGTCTTAAATTTGATTTATTTTTTTCTAAAAATTGGTAAGGTACCGTAGATATCATGTTTCCTTGTGAGTAGGGTACGTAGAGTATTGTATCAATCGGAAAGTCCATTAATGAACGGATTTGTTCAGCATAGTCATAATGACCATTGTTTATTGCATTTTTTATCAATTTGCTGGCAAAGACATCTGCGAGTGATCCATTTCTAAGATCTGAAGATTGTACTTCTGAGCAAGAAACTCCCGTGTTAGATTCAGATGCTTCAAGCGAGTTATGGGAGCCGGTAGCAGTATTAAATGTTATAGCTTCTGCAAAGGAGGAGAATACAATTCTATTTTCATCAGGTATTAAGCTATTGATTTCATCGTTTTCTAAACGGTCTGTGATAAAATCTTTTGAGTGGAAGTTAAAATTAAATTTTTCATCAGTTTTCAAAAAATAATTTTTCATTAAAAAAGTTTGAAATCCTGTTATCCTGCCAGAAGATGTCTTGGTTCTAACTCTTATAGATATGCTACATATTAAATCAAAGTCATTGGCATTTGTAACTGAAACCTCGACTCTGCTATCTATATACGGGTTTTCGATAATATTTACAGAAACAGCTACAAAATCTTCAAGTGTAGCTAATGAAAAATACGAAAAACAATAAATAGTCAGAAAGCTTATTAAAAATCTCATTATAGCTAGATACTCCTGTTAAATCCATTTAGTTTATAAGGGGAGTATTTCTAGTTTATTATCTAAATTGTAAATTTTGTAATCTATTCATAATTTTTATATAGTTTGTATACTAAAATGTGATGTAAGCTCTCGGATGATTTGTAAAGCATCTGATTAGTGCTTTGGTAAAGGTAAGAGTCTTATGAAAAGCGTTTTTATTAGGCTGTAAGTACTTTAGAGTAAGTGCAATCTTATTCTAAATGACAAAAAGGCACGCTAAGTCTAGCATGCCTTTTTAATGAGTTGCCTCATTGGAGGCTTCAAGATGACTTTATATTTAGAAAAATACTTAAGTTGTCGGAGCAACTACTGCAGCAGCAGCAGCTGGATCAGCAGCGGCTTCAGGTGCTGCTGCTTCTTTTGTTTCACGAGTTTCTGTAACACGAGCAATTGCGATATCTTCACTTGTTACAAGCTTCATATTAGAAGGAATTGGCACATCGCTAACGAGGATACTGTCTTTAATTTTATATTTAGTAATATCTACGGCAATAGTTTCCGGAATTTCAGTAGGAAGGCATTCAACTTCAATCTGTCTTTTTAAGATTTCAAATGCTCCACCATCTGTAACACCAACAGATTTTCCTTCAAATACGATTTCAACTTCAACTTTAATTGTAGCAGTCATATCTGGCTCATAAAAATCAATATGAATGATCGTGTTTTTATGTGCATTACGATCTACTTTTTTGATCATAACTTTTCTATTATTTAACTCAGCATCTTGGTCAGAACTAAGAGTAATAATAGTATTTTCATCTGTAAGCTTAAGTTTTAAAAATTCACTATAAGAAATAGCAAATGATTTATTCTCAGATTTTGGTCCATAAACAACAGATGGAATCCACATATCTCTACGAAAAGCTCTTGAAGTGCTTTTTCCGGGCTTACGAGTTTGGGCAGTTAAAGTGTATTGTGACATAATTGATGTCTCCTCAATAAATTTTAATTAACAAAAAAAACAGCAAATGACTACTGATAAAATAAAGAGCTTAAGGAGCTATTTCCAAATATCCTAGAAATAGCTTCAGCAACGATAGGAGCCATTGAAACAACCTTTACCTTTCCGGACTCCTGAGCGGCTTGGCTCAGTGGTAAAGTGTCTCCAACCCAGATTTCCTTAATAGGACTCTCTATCATGCGCTCAATAGCTGGCCCTGAAAAAACAGGGTGAGTAGCAAGTGCAAACACTTCTTTTGCACCATGATCTAAAAGGGTGTCAACGGCCTGAGTCAAAGTCCCGGCCGTATCGATCATATCATCAACGATTAAAGCTATTTTCCCTTCAACATCTCCAATTAAATTAAGGGCTTGAGCCTTATTTGGAGCTATTCTGCGTTTATCAATTATAGCGAGTCCACAATCCAGTTTTTTAGCAAAAGCACGTGAGCGCTCTACGCCACCAGCGTCAGGGCTGACTGTAATAAAAGAATCTCCTTGGCCTTTTTCTTCGATCCAAGCAGAAGCTA
Organism: uncultured Bdellovibrionales bacterium; assembly: GCA_937958795.1. GTDB lineage: Bacteria > Bdellovibrionota > Bdellovibrionia > Bdellovibrionales > UBA1609 > CALGNA01. The sequence continues at coordinate 4,610 of CALGNA010000144.1, forward strand.
ATGTAGGAATTGCAAAAAGGTGATCAAATGGGCACCCAAAAAAGCCCTGAATCTGGTTGCTGTGAAGGTCAACACTTACGACTCTGTCAGCTCCAGATGAAGTTAATAAATCGGCAACACATCTAGCAGAAATAGGTGATCTTGGGGTCGCTTTTCTATCCTGTCTTGCATAACCATAATAAGGGATTACATTTGTAATAGATTTTGCTGAGGCTCTTTTAAGAGCATCGTTTATCAGGAAAAGCTCCATCAGATTTTCGTTAACTGGTGGGCATGTGCTTTGGATGACAAAAACATCTGCGCCTCGGATGCTTTCTTTGATTTCAATTTGAACCTCTCCGTCTGCAAAACGACTGATGTTTCTTTCAGATAGAGGGATGCCAGCATGCTCTGCAACTTTTTGCGCAAATGAAGGGCAAGCTGTTCCGGAAATGATCTTGAGACCTTTCATGGAGAGTTCCTTTTCAAATTTTTAAGCTTTGTCTGAACCTTGTAGCAAACTCTTTAGATCGTCAATAATCTTTCGTAATGCTTTAGAGCGGTGTGAGTGGGTTTTTTTATAAAAGGGAGGCAGCTCTGCAAGTGTTTTGCTCTGAGTTGCATCTTTATCATTAGCTTTGTCGTCTGTTGGGCTTGGTATAAAGATAGGGTCGTATCCAAAGCCACCTTTGCCAATAAGTGAAGTTGTAAGTTCACCATGCATTTGATCTTCGGCTGTTAGGCTAACACCATTTGGACCTAGAATAACAATAGCAGAATGGTAATGAGCTTTTCTGTTGTGTGGGGTTCTGATCCTCACCATATTTAAAAGTTTATGGGTATTTTGAATATCAGTAGATTTTTCTCCCGCATATCTTGCAGAGTGTATGCCTGGCATTCCATTGAGTCCATCTACACAAAGACCTGAGTCTTCAGCTAAAACCCAGGCATTTTCAGTATTCAAAATAGAATATAACGACTTGGCTTTGATTGTGGCATTCTCAAGAAAAGTGCTTCCTGTTTCTGCCGGAGGTTTGTAGTAACTTAAGTCTTTAGCTGTTTTAATTTCAAAGTTTTGAATATCTGATGTTTGGTCAAAATGTTTTGAAAAGAGTTCTAAGAACTCTTTTTTCTTATGATCATTAAATGTAGCAATCCAGAGTTCTGGCTTTGTGCTGTCTTGAGTATTGTCCTGTGAAAAAGTCACTTATTTTATACCTAACTCATGGGTTAGCTCATGGGTGTATTTTTTTTGAAGCTCAAAAAGTTCTTCAAATCCAACCCAAGATTGTTCAATCATAGAGTTTAGTGTTCCTAGGGAAAAGGACTGTTTTTCAGCGGTTCCCTGGATTTCAATAACTTCTTTTTCGTGAGTCATAACAAGATTGAGGTCAGCCCAACAGGTTGAGTCTTCTTCGTAGTTAAGGTCAGAGTAAATCCCTTCAGGCATAAGCCCCACGCTTAATGCAGCAACCTGCTTGATGATAGGGTTTTGCTTAATTTTCCCTTGTTTAAGTAAAAAGTCACAAGCAAGGTTTAAAGCAATCCAACCACCAGTGATAGAAGCTGTTCTTGTGCCGCCATCAGCTTGTAAAACATCACAATCAAGAATAATGGAGATGTCTTTGAGTTGTTTAAGGTCTACGGCTGCTCTTAAGCTTCTTGCTATTAGGCGTGAGATCTCTTGGCTGCGTCCGCTGTTATTGGCTTTGTCTCTTCTTATTCGAGTATGAGTCGAGCGGGGCAGCATACTATATTCAGCTGTTAGCCAGCCTTGGTCTTGTCCTTGAAGCCACTTTGGAAGTCTCTCTTCAACACTTACTGAGCAAATAATTTTTGTTTTCCCGTATTCAATCAGGCAGCTGCCTTCGGAGTAAGGTAAAAAGTGAGGAGTTACCTTAAGGGAGCGAATTTGTTCTACAGGTCGATTGTTTTGTCTCATGGCATGCAGACTAGGTGTTCATCGGGGCATTTGTCTATAATGTGACGCCATTTTTTTACACTTTCTGCGATATGATGAACAACGGCTTTTTGATGTTTGGGGTTCTGTAATTGTTTAAGGTTAGATTCAGATGTCATATAGCCTAGTTCAATCAGAATGGATGCTTTAGGTGGTTTTGTTAGTATTGAAAAGGGTGCCTCAAAAACTCTTTTACGTTTTTTGTTTTTAGAATGCTTAAGCTCTGGCCAGTCTTTAATAATGAGATGTGCTAGCTTGTGACTTTGGTGCACTTTTTGTTTCCAGAGGCTATCTGTAAAAAGTGCCTGTAGCTCTGTTGGGAGTTCTTTTTCTTTATCAAGATCTTGGCTAGGGTTAAAGTTTTTGAAAGGCGATTTTTGATGTATTTGATGTTGATAAAGCCAGTAGGAGAGCCAAGATAGGTGGTCTGGTTGTATGCGTTTTGGTGGATAATAAACTTCAGGACCTATTAAGGGAGAAGTAGACGCGTTTGTATGGATAGAGATGGTTAGGTCTGGGCTTTTCGGGGGAAGGGCAAATATGCTCTCTGTTCTTTGGTCAATGGAATGATATGTAGGCAGGTGCTCTCTTGTTTTATAGACTTGAACGTTTGGTATTTTAGTTAGTTCTTTAAATAGGGCCTCTGTGTAGGTCCAATTAAGCTTAGATTCGTGAAGTGATTTTAGGACGGCTCCTGGGTCTTTTCCACCATGACCAGAATCAAG
>CALGNA010000145.1 GCA_937958795.1 uncultured Bdellovibrionales bacterium
CCAAGACTCATAATTTTGCAACTCAATTTACATTTGATATTTATGATGATCTAGACTCTTTGTCTTCCATAGCTTTAACTTTTTATACGATAACAAATTCTTCACACGCAGCTTTTACTTCTTCAAATCAATTTCTGTCATCAGAAGGCAGCTCTATATTACTTGATATTTATAGTGATAACTTTGAATCACTTAGAGCTCAGGTCGTACAATTCAAAACAACTTTAAGCAGATACCTAGCTCCACCTCTAAATTAATTAGTCTCCACAAAACAACTCAAGCCACTCTTTGGTTTGAGTTTGAACATAAGCCCCAGACTGCAAGTTGCCATAATCATGATCCAAACCCAAAGCTCTTGCACTGTTATAAGTGTAAGCAGCAATAACTTCTGGTAAAGTCATCTTCATTTCAAGTCTTGCTAAAAGACCAATCCAATTGATATTTAAAAAAGGGCTTGTACCAGGATTATGATCTGTTGCTAGAGCTACTCTTGCTCCCGCATCAATTAATCTCCTCGCATTTGGATAGACTTCTTTTAAATAAAAATCAGCACCAGGCAAAAGAACAGCTGTCGTGTTTGATTTAGCAATATTTTCAACACAGCTATCTGATAGGTGAACGGCGTGATCAACTGATTGAGCGCCTAACTCACAGGCTAAAGCACTTGTTCTATTTTCATTCAGCTGGTCTGAGTGAACACAAAAAGGAATACTGTCTTTTTTTAAAGACTCAATTAATTTTTTAAACTGATCATTTGTAAAAAAATTCTTTTCTACAAAAATATCCACCCTATCGAAAAGCTTTAATTTATTTAACTCTTCTAAATCATGACTTAACACCTTATCTACACACTCCTGTAAGTTTGAGCTGTCAGGATTCTGACTATGTAAGCCTAAATAAGTCGATGTTGTTGTCATTGTCTCTAGTTTTTTTATTACTTCTAGTATCTTTTTTTCAGACTTAAAGTCTAAACCGTATCCAGACTTAATCTCACAATGAACAACACCTTGAGATTGTAAAACTTTAAGACGAGCTTCAGCACTCTGTACAAGAGAATCAAAACTAGCTTCTCGTGTTTTTTGAACCGTACTTCGTATACCGCCACCTTGTTGACCTATCTCTTGGTAACTTAAACCTTGTTCACGTAATTCAAACTCAGATTGACGGTTACCTGCATAAACAAGATGAGTGTGACATTCTACAAAACCAGGCATCAGTGTCTGAAAATCAGCCTTCTTATCTTCTATTTTCTGAGCATTAGAATACTCTTGAGAAACTTCATCCCATTTTTTTTCTGACCCATACCAAAGAAGTCTTCCAGACTTTATAAGAGCGTATTGATTTTTAAGTAAACTAAGATCTGATTCAACTAGCTTTCTGCCATCTTTTTTTTTAACACCCTCTAAACTTAAGGTATCTGGTATATTTTTAAAAAGAACGGCTGTTTCATTTGTCTGATCTGATAATTTGTTTATGTCATGAATTAAAGCCACAGAGATTTTACTCCTCTCTTTTTGGCAACTTGTTTTGCATCTTCGTAACCTGCGTCTAAATGCCTAAACACTCCCATGGCAGGATCTGCTGTTAAAACTCTTTTAATTTTTTCATGAGCAAGACCTGTCCCATCAGCAACAGTCACTTGCCCTGCATGAAGAGAATAGCCCATACCCACTCCACCGCCGTGGTGAAAACTCACCCAAGTTGCACCACATGCTGTATTAGCTAGAGCATTTAAAATAGGCCAATCACCGACCGCATCTGAGCCATCTTTCATACTTTCTGTTTCTCTATTTGGCGAGGCAACAGATCCACAATCTAAATGATCACGTCCTATCACAATAGGTGCTTTGACTTTTTTATTTTTGACGAGCTCATTAAACATCAAGCCTGCTTTTTCTCGCTCTCCATACTCAAGCCAGCAAATACGTGCCGGAAGCCCTTGAAAAGCTATTCTTTTTTGAGCTTGATCAATCCAATGGTGCAATTCTTTTTTCTCCGGGAATAACTCTTTAATCGCTTTGTCTGTCACATAAATATCTTCAGGGTCTCCAGACAATGCCACCCATCTAAAAGGACCACTTCCCTTACAAAACAACGGCCTTATATATTCAGGAACAAAACCTGCAAAATCAAATGCATTTTCAACTCCAGCATCTTGGGCCATGGCTCTGATATTATTTCCGTAATCAAAAACAACAGACCCTCTTTTTTGATACTCCAGCATCCCCCTTACATGCTTAGCCATAGATTCTTTAGCTAATGTAACATGCTTATCTGGCTTCTCTCCTCTTAAAACCTTAGCTTCTGCAAGTGAATAACCAACAGGTATGTAACCATACAAAGGATCATGGGCTGAAGTTTGATCTGTTAAAACATCAACAGGAAAATCATCTTCTAAAAATTTATGAATAAGCTCAGCCATGTTGCCACAAAATCCAAAAGACTCTGCTCGTCCCTCATCTCTCGCCTTAAGAACTTGGGTTTTTAAAACATCATAGTCCTCAATAACATGATCTACGTAACCCAGCTCTTTTCTTCTCTTTAAACACTTCATATCAATATCTACTGCCAAAACAGTTGCTCCAGCAAAAACTCCCGCCAGTGGCTGAGCTCCTCCCATTCCGCCTACTCCGGCTGTCATCAGAATTCTTCCCTTAAGACTTCCGCCAAAATGCTTTTTTCCACACTCTTTAAAAGTTTCGTAGGTCCCCTGAACAATCCCTTGGGTTCCGATATAAATCCATGAACCAGCTGTCATTTGCCCATACATCATCAAGCCTTTTTTATCGAGTTCATGAAAATGATCCCAGGTTGCCCAGTTGGGTACTAAGTTAGAGTTAGCAATCATGACTCTTGGTGCTCCCTCATGAGTTTTAATAACACCAATGGGCTTCCCTGATTGGACCAACAGACTCTCGTCCATCTCTAGAGTCTTAAGACATTCAAGCATCTTATCTAATGACTCTTTATTACGAGCTGCTTTTCCAAATCCTCCATAAACAATCAAATTTTCTGAATCCTCTGCCACTTCTGGGTCCAGGTTATTAAGCAGCATTCTGTATGCAGCTTCTGTTTGCCAGTTTTTACAAACAAGCTCAGTGCCAGTAGGGGCTTGATAATGGGCCATAAAAGTTCTCCTGATAATTTTTAAAAGCTTTGCTGGGGCACGCGATCTTGTCAATTCAATCTAAATCAAAACAAAACAAGAGCTTTTTCAGGCTCTAGGTCTAGGTTTTCAATTAAAATGGGCCTCACATAACCAAATGTTATGGCTCTAGGAAAAAAATTAAATTTGTTTAGTTATGATACACCCCCTATATTTAAGTCGAGATAAGGAGGTCTCAATTATTAAAAAAACACATACAATACAGACCCTCAAGGCTTTTACCTTAAAGACAATAGCTTCTATTTCAGCAATCATTTTTATGTCATCTCAAGCGACTGCCACTACCACTATAGGTAACTTAGAAAACAACATAGAACTCGGAAAAAATAAATT
>CALGNA010000146.1 GCA_937958795.1 uncultured Bdellovibrionales bacterium
AGTGTTCTTTGAGTTGACCATAAATATAAGCTTTTTCTGCTTCATCTGAGTTTCTGATTCTATACTTGATAAACTCAGTTAAAAAGAGAGAGTATTCTTTTGAGCTTGCAAATGTTTTACTTGACATTGCATTAGCAAAAACATTGTACAGATTTTGATTACTTGTGATAATATTTAGATCCCATAGATCTTCAATTTGAAAATAATCCCAAAGCTTCGGGTTTTTAACAAGTTTTGCTATAACAGGACCACCGGAGAAGCTTCCACATCCTTCTTGTAACTCAGAAAGCTCTTCGGCCTGATTTAAAATATATTCAGAGACTTCGTCAAAGTTACTAAAGAGCTCGGACTTTAGCATTAATGCTGTAAGTGTTGTGTGATAATGAAATTTTAAGTCATCAATGTTGTCTTCAGTTTCATAGTCAACAAGTGGAGAGTATTCACTTATGTAGTAACTAGCATCGCAGTATTTACGATTCTGAGTAAAAAACCTACCAATCATATTAAGTTTTAATTCAATTTTAAATCTATTATCTTCTTCAAGCTTTTCAATCTTACTTACGGCCTTACTAACATAGAATAAATTTTCAGAGCCTTCTACAAACTTGATTTCATCATTGCCTTGTTTAGAGGTCGGGATATATGTGCAGTTCCTATTGTCCATAATCCGAGGGATAAAAAGCTCTATTGGTCTTATGTGTTCGTTTTGATAGGGGTTCAAGGTAGACCCCAAAGTGCAGTACTCAAAAGTTGGAGTATTGTTTTCCTGTACACCAAATGCAGGAGGAGTTGATGCCAATCCCAGTAAAAGAGAAAAAATAAGTAGTTTGTTCATAAAAGCTAGGGCCCTTTGTTTTTAAGTCTTATGTTTGATCTAGTTTTATAAGCAAGAAAAATGCCATTGTTTAACTTTGAAAAAACACTGAATCTTAGGTGTTTTGTGAGTCTTAGTGTGACTCAATCTGAGAATAGCTTAGGCAGTTGTATTATTTTTAGACGCTTTTAGTAGCAGGGGTATTTAGTTCTCGATTTCTCTTGGGGTGATAGGTTGTTCTAAGCCTACAGTTGAAGCCATAAAACGTAACATAATCATTAAAAACCAGATTTGAATATGTTCTTAAAACTGAGTTTGCCTATCTTGCCTTAAACTTATATGTAACCAGGTTATGAATAAGAGGTTGAAATGGCTATTGAAATTAAAAAAATACCCTTAACTCAAGAGCTTCCAGCCGCATTTGGTGACGGAAGAGGGGTCTACATTTCAACCTATGGCTGTCAGATGAATGAAAATGACTCGGAGAGAATGATAAGCCTTTTAGAGATGGTAAATTTTTACCCTGTACCTGTTCCAGAACAGGCCAGTCTCATTTTAATAAATTCATGTAGTGTTCGTGAAAAACCTGTCCATAAGGTGCTCTCTGAGGTTGGAAAATACAGAAAACTTAAAGAAAACAACCATTTACTCCGTATTGGAGTTGGTGGCTGTGTCGCCCAGCAGGAAAAAGGCCAGCTCATGAAGGACGCCCCTTTGGTGGACTTTGTGTTTGGAACGGATGCTATTGAGACACTTCCAGAGTTAGTGAAGAAAACCTACGAGGTTAAGCCCAACAAAAAGGGTAAAATCAGAGAAAAGTACATGAGTACGCGCTTTGATTATAAAACAGCGTATCATGCTGAGACACTTGTACGTGAGCCTGGGATTTCGACTTTTGTGAACATCACTAAGGGTTGCGATAATTTTTGTACGTTTTGTGTTGTTCCATATACACGAGGGCGTGAGCGTTCTCGTCCTTACTCTATGCTTATTGATGATATCAACAAGTTGATCAGTCGAGGGGTTAAAGAAGTCACATTACTTGGCCAAAACGTGAACTCCTACAAATCAGAATGCGGAAAAGACTTTGCTGATCTCATGGAGGGTGTCGCAAGAGATACATCTATTGAGCGTATCAGGTACATGACAAGCCACCCAAAAGATTTTAATCAAAAATTAGTCGACATTTCTGCACAATATTTAAGCAAAGTTGGAAATTATGTCCATCTTCCTGTCCAGTCTGGTAATACAGAACTTCTCGAGAGGATGAACAGAGGCTACTCAAGAGAAGATTACTTTGAAAAAGTTGAAATGCTTCGTGACAAGATCCCTAACCTAGCTTTGTCTACTGACCTTATTGTGGGTTTCCCCGGTGAGACGGATGAACAGTTTGAAGACACTTTAAGTATGATGCGTGAAATTCAATATGATGCCATCTTTGCTTATAAATACAGTCCAAGACCATTTACAAAAGCAGCTCGTTACGAGGACCAAGTTGATGAAGATGTAAAAAAATCTCGACTGGATAAACTTTTCAAGTTGCATGAAGAGATTTCATTTTCTGTAGCCAAACAGTATGAAGATAAGGTGCTTTCTGTTTTAGTAGAAAAAGAAGGGAAAACATCAGGTAAAATGATAGGAAGATCTTTGGAGAACAAAGTCGTTCACTTTTTAGGACATAAGGACTTAAAAGGGAAAACAGTTCAAGTTAAGATCAATACGGCCTTTCCACAAACCTTTCGAGGAGAGTTAGTTTAATGTCAGATCAAGATACCGCTGAAAAAAAGACAACAGAAAAGTCTAGCACGAAAAAAAAATCAGATAATTCAAAAGAACTGTTCTCGCTTGAGCTAGGTTCACTTTATAAAGTCGAGCCTGTTGGATTGGCTTTGGGGCCCGAGGTGCCAAGGCCATTTATTCTGTTTAAATCACCCAAGTTAGATAAGCAGTTTGCTGTATGGATTGATCCATTTTTGGCTGGGTATTTACTAAAAGCTTCTTTGGATCCTAGATCTCCTTCTATTTTTGAATTTCCCTACAAAATTTTTGATGGTGGTGATGTTAAGTTTGAGCGCGCCGTCTTTGTTGATTTTGAGCGCCCTGGTAAGCAAACTCTACAGTTAGATTACAAAGTTGGAAAAGAAACAAAGTCTGTTGTTCATAAAGCAAAGGTTGGCGTAGGTTTTTGCTTAGATTTAAAGCTAGACTTTTTTGCTACTGAAGCTTTTCTAAAAACCATTCCTGAAGCAAAGGAAAACCACCTTAACCTTTTAGCAGAAGTTCAGAAAAAAGGAACTTGGCCTAATGGACAAAAGTATCTGATTTGAGTATAAGCCCTCATGGGTTTAATCAAAGGTCTAAAGGGTGTACATCCAGCTGTGCATCCAACAGCATTTATTGCTGAAACAGCACAATTAATTGGCGATGTCAGAGTCGGTGAACAGAGTTCTATTTGGTATGGATCTGTCCTCAGGGCTGATGTTATGCCTATCATTATCGGCAAAAGAGTGAATGTTCAGGATCTAAGTTGCCTACATGGGACTTACCAAAAAGCAGGCGTTGTTCTTGAAGATGATGTGACTATAGGCCACTCAGTGGTACTACATGGTTGTCATATAGGAGAAGGCTCACTTGTTGGAATGGGCTCAATTGTAATGGATGGCGCAAGGGTAGGCAAAAACTGTTTAGTTGGAGCCGGAAGTCTTCTGACTGAAGGTGCTGATTTAAGCAAAGAAGGTTGGTTGTGTTATGGGAGACCATGTAAAGCAGTTCGACCATTAAAAGAGAAAGAATTACAATTTTTAAAGCAAAGTCCTCAAAATTATATAAAGTATTCCAATTGGTATTTGAGCGATACCACTGAAACAGATAACAAGGTAGAAAGCTAAGATGAATATAAAAAAAGCACTCACATTTGATGATTTACTATTAACGCCTTTGCACTCAAAGGTGATCCCTTCGCAAATTAACATATCTTCCTTTTTTGCCAGAGACTTGCATTTGCAGACGCCTTTGATGTCTGCGGCAATGGATACGGTCACAGAAAGCAAAGTAGCACAAAGAATGGCTCAGCTTGGCGGGCTTGGTGTGATTCACAAAAACCTTGCAGTTGAAGATCAGGCTTTTGAAGTTGAAAAAGTCAAAAAATACGAAAGCGGAATGATCATGGATCCTATTACATTAGGACCAGATGCATCTGTTAGAGAAGCTTTAGGTTTAATGAAAAAGTACTCTATTAGTGGTGTTCCGATAGTTGTTGAAAAAAAATTAGTCGGAATTTTAACAAACAGGGATTTGCGATTTGAAACCTCCTTAGATCAAGCTGTCTCAGCAATTATGACAAAAGAGGGTTTAGTTGTTGCTCCTGAAGGAACAACCCTTGAAGAGGCTAAACAGATTTTACAAAAACATAGAATTGAAAAGCTGCCTGTTGTGAATGCTGCTTATAAACTCTGTGGATTAATTACCATTAAAGATATTGAAAAGTCTCAAGCTTTTCCGAAGGCCACAAAAGACTCTCATGGTAGACTCGCGGTCGCTGCAGCTGTTGGAGTTGGAGATGCTTCTAAGCTAAGAACCGAAGCTTTGGTTGCTTCTGGTTTAGACGTACTTGTTGTTGATACAGCTCACGGGCATTCGCAGAATGTTTTAGACATGGTGAAGTGGGTGTCAAAAAACTTTAAAGATTTAATCTGTGTTGCTGGCAATGTTGTAACAGCTGATGCCACAGAGACTCTGTTTGATTGTGGAGCTGATGTTGTAAAGGTTGGAGTTGGATCAGGTAGTATTTGTACGACTCGTATTATATCGGGTGTAGGTATGCCACAAGCTACAGCGGTTATGGATTGTGCTAAAGTTGCTAAAGCAAAAGGTAAATCTATAATATCTGATGGTGGTGTAAAATACTCAGGAGATTTAACTAAAGCTTTAGCTTTAGGTGCAAACACCTGTATGATCGGAAGCCTGCTCGCTGGTTGTGATGAGAGTCCCGGTGAAACTGTATTGTATCAAGGTCGTACTTATAAGGTTTACCGTGGAATGGGAAGTTTAGGTGCTATGAAGAAAGGGTCTAAGGATAGATACTTTCAGGGTGACACAGACAACGATAAACTTGTTCCAGAAGGCATTGAAGGTAAAGTTCCGTACAAAGGATCTGTTAGTGCTATTGTTCATCAATTAGTTGGTGGGCTAAAAAGCGGAATGGGTTATGTAGGGTCTGAAACCATAAACGATTTACAAGAGCGTGCACAGTTTGTTGAGATGAGTTCATCTGGATTAAAAGAATCTCATGTTCATGATGTGATCATTACAAAAGAAGCACCAAACTACCGTTTAGAGAACTAAACTTTATAAAAATTAGGCATTAAGACTTAAAGAATAAAAACTCCAAGGAAGTAGCATGCAAGGCGGATTTTTAATATTAGATTTCGGGTCCCAGTACACTCAACTGATTGCAAGACGCTTACGCGAACTGGAATACTATTCAGAAATTGCTCTTTTTGATCTATCTATAGAAGAGATTAAAAAAAGAAAACCTGATGGTATTATACTCAGTGGCGGCCCACAGTCTGTTTTTTCTCATGAGTCTCATAAGAGAGACCTTGATGAATTAAGAGACGTGGCCCCTTTGCTTGGCCTTTGTTATGGTATGCAGTGGATGGCTCACTTTTATAAGGGTGAAGTTGTAACTTCTGATGCTCGTGAGTATGGGCGCATGAATGTTCATTGGGATAAGTCGAGCTCCTTAGATTTTACAGCTGAGTTTGATAACAACACACAGTCTGTTTGGATGAGTCATGGTGATGTAATTCAGAAAGCTCCTGATAAATTTTCTGTTATTGGAAAATCAGAGAGTGGGCACATCGCTGCTTTTCAGTCTAAGCATGAAACAAACAAGTGTTTGGGTTTTCAGTTTCATCCAGAGGTTGCTCATACTGAAAAAGGCGAAGTTTTACTTAAGTATTTTTGCCAAACCATTTGTAAATCAGAACCTAGTTGGACAGCGCCTTCATTGAACAAAACCTTAGTAGCGCAACTTAAAGAGCAGGTGCCTCACGGAGAAAAAATTCTCTGTGCTTTAAGCGGCGGGGTGGATTCTTCTGTAGTTGCGACATTGTTAACCCAGACTTTTGGTAAAGAAAACGTAAAGTGTGTTTTTGTTGATACGGGTTTGTTGCGTAAAAATGAATTTGAAAATGTGATGTCTGCTTACTCTGAACTCAATCTAGATGTGACAGGAGTAAATGCTAAAGATCTTTTTTATGATAAACTTAAAGACGTAACTGATCCTGAGGCTAAAAGAAAGATCATAGGTGGGCTGTTTATTGATGTCTTCAAAGAAGAAATAAAAAAACTAGGAAAAATTGATTATCTTGCTCAGGGGACTTTATATCCAGATGTTATTGAGAGTGTTTCTCTAAGGGGCACAAACGTAACAATCAAAAGTCATCACAATGTAGGAGGCTTGCCTAAAGATCTAAACCTTAAATTAGTTGAGCCTTTAAGGCTTCTTTTTAAAGATGAGGTCAGAGCGTTGGGAAGAGAGATTGGTTTGCCTGAGAAGTTTGTAGCAAGACATCCCTTTCCTGGACCAGGTTTAGCTATTCGTATCTTAGGTGAAGTGACCGAAGAGCGAGTTCGAATTGTACAAGAGGCTGACTTTATTTTTATTGATGAGCTTAGAAAAAACGACCTCTATAATAAAATCTGGCAGGCTTATGTGGCGTTATTGCCTGTAAGGTCTGTTGGTGTTCAAGGTGATGGACGAACTTACGACCAGGCCTGTGTGCTAAGGGCTGTCACCTCGTCTGATGGAATGACAGCTGATTGGTATAACTTTGAACCAAAGTTTTTAGCCTATGTTTCAAATAGAATCACAAACGAAGTTAAAGGAATTAACCGAGTTGTTTACGACATCACAAGTAAGCCCCCTGGAACCATTGAGTGGGAGTAGTTCTTTTATTTAATTACAAAAATTAGGGTCTTTGACTTTTTGATTACAAAAGTAAACTTGAGCTTTATTAATTACAATATCAAGAAAATAATCTTCTAGCCTGTCCATTGCTAGATCACACTTGTGGTTAGTGGGTAGGTGAGACCTATCTATGAGGTTAGATATATGTTCCATTCCGTATGCAGTGTTAAATCTACACTGGTTTTTAATTTCTTCTTTATTTACTATTAAGAAGTTTTGCGCATATGCATCTACTATTGAAAAAACTGTAAATTCAAAAATAGTGCTTATACCTGCAGCAAATACAGAAACTGGATAGTCTTGTATTCTTTTGATCTCTGAAGCCACGCTACATATGCCGGATTTATACCTATTAATCTTATAAATAGATTGATTTAAAAGTGAATCAGTTTGATTTTTAAGTGAATCAAGGGTGTTTTGGTTTGCACCTCCATTGTCACATACAAAATCTGCTTTTTCTAAAATGGGGTATGAGCTCATCTGAGCGTGCAAGCTCAAGCTAGTGGTTGTTACTAGTGTGATGATACAGAGGCTTCTTTTAAGTTGTGTAAACATATTTTACCCTTATTTTATATGAATATTTTAAGCCCATAGTCGAATATTGGACTTAAAAAATTCTGATATTTATAAACTTATACAAGCAAGGATAGTGCCAGTATTGATTGGCTGGATTCAACAGTGAATATGAATTCAACTATTGGTTAGGATCAAGAATATTAGGTGTTTATAGAGCCCATGAGAGCATTTAAAGCTGATTAAACTTATTTACTCATATTTATACTGACAAAAATTGTTCACATACATGTGCATGTTGCTTATAATTGCCTAGATTCTTTGCTTGAACATTTTGTAAGTTTACCTAAGTTTTGGCCAAAGGCTCTTGTTGATCCTGTTTGATCCATAAAGTCCTTAAGAGTGCAGTAGTGTTTTATACCAATGTTAGTGCTTAGTTTTTTTGAATCTACATTTTTGTTTTTGTCATCTCCAAGAACAAAGACAGCTTCATTGGATTTGTTAAAGAAGCTAGCTCCTGTATTTGATTCTAAAAGAGGTTTAGAGCAGTTAGATACTTCAGTAGTAGCATTAAGATTATTTTGAATCTTATGTAGATTGGTATTATTTGAATTTGTAACTTTACAGGTTTTTTTAATTAACTTTGCAGAGAGTCCTTGTGGATTGCTCACAGTATCAACTGTCCAGGCATATACAGTTTCTCCTGCTGTTGTTGTATTTTCTGTATGCATTTTAATGGGTTTGGCAATAGGGTTTTTAAAGCTAGGTGTTTCTTTGATCTTAAAAATCATGTAATCAAATGTGCTTAAGTTCATGATTTTATCACATGTGTAGACTTCTGGTTTCGCTTTACCTTTTGAGGGAGTTAGAACCCATAATTTGTTTTCACAAGATAGGTTTTTACTATTGGATAAGTCTTCAGAGCTAAAGGGTGAGCAACTTGAGCTTGATATAGTATCCAGCACCAAGGTAGTTTGTTGTACAGTGGTGCATAGACAGATTAGTTTGGCTGTTAGATGTATTTGTTACCAACATAGCCGCGTTGCTAGAGCATTCAGTTTCATTTTCACAGGTAAGAGAAATGGAGTTCAAATATTTTTGAGTTAAGCTGGTTTCTTGGAGGTTTTTTTTAACACATCCTCCAATTAACATAAAAAATGTAAGAACAACTATATAGTGATGCATAAAATCTCCAAAGGAATAATATGTATTTATAAGCAATTTTGATGCCAAAGTATGTTCTATTAGCTGTTATCTTATAGTAAAAATGTATAAAAAATAACACCTTATAAAAAGTACAATGTTACTAGGTAATATCTTCACTTGTGATATTCATACCTTAACAAATATTTTCGTTGAGGTTTTTATGAAAAATATGCTTTTTATTTTATTGTCTGTATTCGTTCTTTCGTCGTGTAATAACAACAGTGAGAGCGAACGAGCTCTGAACCTAGAGTGGTGTGGGCTAGGTGCTAAAAGCGCTTTAAATAAATTTAACAGACAGTGTACTGGATCATCAGTAAATGCACAGTCATGCCTTAGTCTGTCTCAATCTATGGCGAGTGAGTTTGGAACTGATGATTGTAAAGGAGATCAAGACTGGGATTCACGCTCAAAGACTTATACGATAGAAACTTTAAAATTTTCAGCACTGCCAGGAATAATTCGTAATTTTCAAAAAATGATTGCTGATGCTCAGAATATATCTGGTTACAATAATGGTTCAGAGTGTCTTGATGATATTAAAAATTCTTTTGCACAAACTGTGCGTGCTTGTGATATAGGAAAAATTTTTACGACTGCCGAGGAGTATGATCTTTTATCAGCTGGAGCATTGTCACAGATTTGTAATGAAAACTCTCATTATGCTATTGAGAATTTGCCTGAGTTAAATTGTACAATCCCTGAGTTAAACAGTGACCCATTTTTAAGTAAGTATTTGCAAAGCGGAGTTTTTGTTTTGAATCCAAATGTCTATGAGGGTATTTCGAAAGATCATCATAAATTAGGTAATAATTATTCTGATATTGAAAATATTTTGCTTAAAGATTCTTCAAATGCTTTATGTGATGTCAATACTCAGAGATCTTATGAGTTGTTACTTTTAAGCTGTACTCAGCCGGATGTAGGTGATCTGGGAGTGATTAATTCTTGTATGGAGGCAATAGACTTTACGAGAACTGAGCTTCTTGGGCTAGAGGGTTTTAATAAAGCTTGTAATATTTCGTTAAGAGGTTTTGGTGATAGTAAGTTTGCAGAGGCTGAGGCGCTTTTAAATTTTTATGATAACTTTATTGATTTATTAATCAAGTTTGAAGAAAATAATTAATATACTGTATTAAGCTTAATGCAGTTGATGAGAGCCTATTAATAATAGGCTCTTTTTTTTGGTTAAACTAATTTTAACTTAGAGAGTCCGTGCTTTTTACCTCTTCACGACTTTAGCACTACAAGCGCTTTTAAAGCCTCTAGGCATTACAGCCAAATATTCAGACTCCATCTGTGTGAAGTCTTTATTGCGAGGGTTTCTGTATTCATAAATCTCATATTAAAACATAAATTTTTAGAAATAATTTAAAGGTTCTGCAAGGTTATTTTTTTATACAAAACCCTATTTAACAATCTATATAATGCCGATACAGCTTTATGTTTTATCAGTACTTTAGTTTATTAAATATAAGATTTTTGTTTGTGCTTTTTGCGTTTATGCTTTTAACTATTGGACCTGCAGAGGCTGTTCCGACCTATATGGTTTACCAAGGCCAAGTCTTTGATCCTAGTGGCATGCCTCTTGAAGATGCGAGTGTAGATTTTAAAATAAGCATTTATGCACCCGGTGCAATTTGCCTGCTGTACGAAGAAACTCACTCTGGCAAAAATATGTCTAATTCTGGGGGAGTATTTTCGCTAGAGGTAGGCTCTGGTGTCCTTACTGGGACTGACCCTGGTATTGGTTTATATCAGGCTTTTAATGCTTCTGATAGTGGTGGTGTTGGTTGCTATCCTACTCCGGGTCAATTTGATAAAAGAGAAGTAGTTGTTGAATTTACTACAGCGAGTGTCGGTGCAGTGACTTTAGCTAGTCAAAAATTAGATAGTGCTCCTTATGCTATGTATGCAACAAGTTTAGATGGAGTTGCAACTGCAGTTAATGGAAAACTAGGTGTTTTAACAAATACCCCAAGAACTGAATTTCAACTAAACGATGAGAGTACACGAGCTTTTTATCTTGGGGCCAGTGGTGGCGGTGGGGCTCCGTATGGTCATTTTCTTTCAGCCGGTGGATCTTTTGTTGATACAACTTCTGCTGATAAAAAAGTACAGACATATGGGCCAAGTTCAGCAGGATATTCTATGATGAGTTTGGGTGCTAATGGACAGATTGATTTTTCAACAGCATTATCTTTAGGAGAACATGATTGGTCAGATAATATTGCATTGAGAATTACAGGAGATCAGAACCTAGGTGTTGGAACCTTATCTCCTACTTCTAAATTACATGTAAGGAGCAATACAATAGATGAAGCCAGTCAAACAGCAGTTCGCATTGACAGGGTTATTGCTCACTCAGCAAACGTCTCAAGTAATGATTTGGCTTTAAATACGCATATAATCGATGTTGCAATACCTAGTGGCGTTACTGACAGTGGGTATAAAATAGCACTTACAGGCAATGCTTATGTAAATAATGATATAAACTTTGCTGGTACTTTATCTTCAAATAGAGGTGTTTGGGCAAGGGCAGGCGTTTATAGAGGGGCTCCAGGTTCTCATATTAATACAGCCTATGGATTGTATTCAGATGTTTTAACAAGTGACGCAGATACAACAATAGATACGTCCTATGGTGTGTATATAACTAACGGTGCAGGACTTTCTCCTGTAACTAACGAATATGGCTTATATCAACAAACGGCTAGGGCCAAAAACTATTTAGCAGGTGATACTGGGTTTGGGACATTAACGCCCGAAGCAATAGTTGATAGTAATGGGCCTATTAGAGTAAGATCAGATGATATTGAAATTACTGTGGACCCAGGGATGGTAACAAATGAGAGAAGTTTAATTTTTAGTGATTTAAATAGTGCTTTTAGTTTTGCTCAAACCCTTAGGGGTGGAAAAGCCATTAATATTAATTTATCTGTAGGCACTCATAACGTTTCAGAAAATTTTATTCTCTCTGATAACTCTCAAACAATGATTTCCATATTAGGAGCTACGACTAATAAGTCTGATACGACTTTGGATTTTTCTGGAGCTACGGTTGGTTTTGCAAACTTTTATGTAGAAAGATCTCAGCTTGCTGTTCAAAATTTAACAATGATATCAGCAAATAAAGCATGTTTTAATATGTTTAATATGACCTATTTGTATATCAGAAATGTTAGGATGGAGAGTTGTTCGTATGGTGTGCGGGCACATAATAATAGTATGGCCCGGGTAGAATACACTTCGGAAATAGCAAACTCTGTTGTAGGTATTGAAGCTGCGCTAAATAGTACAGTTTTATTTTATAATTCCAGCATAACAAATATGTCTAATGTGGGAATCTATATATTGAATGGTTCTTCC
>CALGNA010000147.1 GCA_937958795.1 uncultured Bdellovibrionales bacterium
TCCCACTGCAAAACCAAGCAAGTGAGATAAGTTAGAAACATTAGAGCCTAAACCTGTATTTAAAAGAGTCAGTACTTCTATGGCAGCTAAAATCCAAATAAAGTTTTTAACCTTCATTGGGAATAAAAACATAAACAATAAAACTCTCTCAGCATTAAACTTTGCAAAGGCCATCATGACCCCAAACAAGGCTGCACTCGCTCCTACTACTGGGGAGAAAAATAAGTCTTTCTGACTTGGAAAAAACCGACAGATCAAATAGACCAAACCCACATATAACAAACCAGCAAGGACTCCCGTACCTACATAAAATTTTAAAAAACGCACTCCTCCCCAAAGTCTTTCCAAATCTGCACCAAACCAACAGAGGATTAAACTGTTAATTAAAATATGAGTTAAACTGTTGGAGTGAAAAAACATATATGTAAAAGCCTGCCAAAAAGAACCGGACATAAAACTATCTGGTACCAAACCAAACATTGTAAACAAACTGGCACCATCACTTAAAAAATGCTTCTCAATAATGAGAACTCCAATAATCCATATAGCAAACTGAAGAGTCAGAATTTTTTTTACCATAGGAGTTAGACTTAAACCTAAAGTACCTAACATCTGCTGAGAGTTATATCTATTATTCATGATCAAAAACCTTATGATTTATGTTTTTCAAACCCAACTGAAACTCTTTTAAAAGTTTCTTCTAAGGATTGTGGTAATACTTTTGTTTCACATATTAAAGGAAAAAAATTAGTATCCCCTTCCCACCTAGGGATAATATGCCAATGCAGATGGCCAGGAATCCCCGCACCTGCTACTTTTCCGTGGTTCATTCCTAAGTTTAATCCTTTAGGCTCTAATTCTTCGTTTAAGACCTTAGAGGCTAACTTTAACAACTGACTGAGATCACTCCACTCATCATCTGATAAATTAAAAATTTCACCACAATGTTTTTTTGGTAAAACCATGAGGTGACCTGCATTGTAAGGATACTTATTTAAAACAACCATCGATGAGATAGACTCAAATACCTTTAAATGACTCATTCCAATCGTTGCTTTCGAAGCCTCACAAAAAACACATTCTTTAGATTGAGACAATTGCCGCAAATACCTCAGTCGATCTGGCCTCAGTATCTGGTCTCGCTCCTGAGGCCAAATATCTTTCAAGTAATCACTTAATGGATCATTTTGTTTATCAATTGGTTTTGTTCTTTTTGAGTCAGACATATTTAGAATGTAACTGGCTCCATAAAAAAAAGCCAGAGACAATAAGCTCTGGCTTTAAGAGATTTAATTATAAAATAAGCTTTTAGGATTCAGTCGTATCCGTAGCAGGCGTCGTTGTTACTACACCTTTATCAAAATTTGGCTTGATTTGCTTAGCTTCTCTAAGAGTTTCACCAAACACATCTCCGAGACTGGATTTAGAAGTCCCAGTACCTTTCTTGATATACTGGTCAACATTAGCTTTTTGATCTCTCAATTTAACAAGCTTAACACTGAGACCAATCTTACGAGCATCCTGATCAATTGAAATGATTTCTGCTTTTAGAGTTTCATCAACTTTTACTACCTCTTCAGGTTTTTCAACTCTTTGAGTAGAAAGCTCACTGACATGAATAAGACCTTCGATTTCTGCCTCAAGTTCTACAAAAACCCCAAAGTCAGCTAATCTTAAAACCTTAACATCATGCTGAGATCCAATTGGATACTTGGTTTCAATAACGGACCATGGATCAGACTCAAGTTGCTTAATACCAAGACTAAATCTTTCATTTTCAATATCCACACCTAAAACAACAGCTTGAACTTTATCACCTTTTTTGAAGGCTTCAGATGGGTGATTCACCCTCTTTGTCCAAGACAAGTCAGAGATATGAACAAGACCATCAATTTCGTCTTCAATACCAACAAAGATACCAAAATCTGTTACGGACTTAACTTCACCCTCAATAACTGTACCTGGCTCATAAGAACTCTTAAGCTCTAACCATGGGTTTGCTTCAAGAGCTTTAAGGCTAAGTCCAATTCTTCTTGCTTCATTATCTACACTTACAATTTGAACTTCAACCTCATCATTTACTTTAACTATCTGAGAAGGGTGCTTAACTTTCTTACCCCAAGTCATTTCATTGACATGGATAAGACCTTCAATACCTTTATCAACTTCAATAAAGGCACCGTAATCAGCTAATGATACAACCTTACCTTTAATTGTTTTTCCAATAGGGAAAGATCCTGCAACTGATTCCCAAGGGTCTGGCTCAAGCTGCTTCAAACCAAGACTCACACGCTCTTTTTCTGCGTCGTACTTTAAAACTTTAAGAGAAAGCTCTTGCCCCGTTTCAATCACTTCATTTGGATGCTTAACTCTACCCCAACTCATATCTGTAATATGTAGAAGGCCGTCTAATCCACCTAAATCAATAAAAGCACCATAATCCGTGATATTTTTTACAATACCTGCAACTGTTGATCCTTCTTCCATTCCAGTAAGTGTTTTAGATTTTAAGCTTTGTCTTTCTTCTTCAAGAAGAACACGTCTTGATAAAACGATGTTTCCTCTTTTCTTATTAAACTTAATAACTTTAAATTCGTATTTATTACCAATATACTGATCCATATTACGCACAGGTCTTAAGTCAATTTGGCTTCCTGGTAAAAAGGCTTTTACACCAATATCTACACTTAAACCGCCTTTAACTTTAGAAATAACTGTACCTGTAATGATCTCTTGGTTTTCAGCGGCTTTAGAAATATCATTCCAAGCACGCATCATGTCTGCTTTATCTTTCGATAAAACGACCATTCCATTTTCATTCTCAATTTTATCAATCAGAACTTCAACTTCATCACCTGGGTTAATAGAGTTCTTACCCTCAATAACTCTAAATTCAGAAATAGGAACTAAGCCTTCACTTTTATAATTGATATCAACAAGAGCATAGTCTTCTTGAACTTCAACAATGGTACCTTTTACAACATCACCAACATTGAAGCCTGCTTTTTCAGCAGTACTGCCAAAGAGTTCCGCGAACGACTCACCAGAGGTGGAAGTGCTAGTTGTTCCTTTACCCAAAATCTCAGCATCTGCCTCATCTAGCATCGCTAATAGTTTATCCCTATTTTGAGCCTTAGAACCCTTGCCACCTTGATTTACCATAATCACATACTCCTCCTTCCTGAATTTCTACCATAGAAAAACAGTTGAATTTATTTTTTTGAACTCAGTATTAATGAACCAATAAAGCACCCTAACATAGAGGCCTGTCATTTACAAAAATAATGAGATCAAGCACTTGGGTTATCTATGAAAACAGCTCTTGTCAAAGGGAAAGGGCCACCCAGAGGGCGTAAATTTTATCTATTGTCTCTTCTAAAGTCATTTCTGAACTATCTATTTCAACTCCACCTAGTGCTACTTTTAAAGGTGCTACTGCTCTGCCAGAATCTTGCTTATCACGCTTTTTCTGTGCCTTCATAAGATCTCCAACAAAAGTCCCAGACTCTTGATTCTCTCTTCGTGAAACTCTCTTTTCTAAACTAGCAGTCAAATAGACCTTTAAAGGCGCATCTGGGAAAACAACAGTACCGCAATCCCTTCCTTCAGCTACCAAGCCTGGTAGCTTCAAAAAACTCCTTTGCCGATCCAACAAACAAGCTCTTACCGCAGGGAATTGGCCAATTTTACTTGCAAATTGACCCATATCTTCTCGATATATGAACTCGCTTACATCCTGACCTTTATAGATAACAGATGTTTTTTCTTCCTCAGCCTGTACAAACCAGTACTCCTCAGCTTCTAGTTTTACCAAGCCGGCTTCATCATCTAAAGGAATTCGCTCCTCAAGTGCTACATAGGCTAGACCTCTATAAAATGCTCCCGTTGAGAGCCATGTCCAACCTAACTTTTTCGATAAGCCTATACAGACTGATGATTTACCAGAAGCAGAAGGACCATCGATTGTAATATGAGAAATCAAGCTCACTGACTAACCCCCTGGCTCTCTTCCTTGGTATGACCCAAAATATTCAATAAACTATTTAAAGCTTCCGTATTTTGGTTTTTAGTCCCAATGGTCATCCGCAAATGCTGAGCGTAGCCATAATTAGCAACTGGCCTCATAATAATTCCGCTCTTTAGCAAAGCTTCATGAACTTCAGTATATTCTTTTTTTAGATCAATCAGCACAAAGTTGGCTTGAGAAGGCAAATAAGAGACTTCTTTCTCAGTAAGAATAGACTCGACTCTAGTTCTCTCCGAACAAATATGAGTTTTTACTTTTTCCAAATATGCTTTATCTTGTAAGACAGCTCCTGCAGCAACCTGTGCTAAATGATTTACATTAAAAGGGTTTCTGATCTTATCTAAAACTTCAATGACAAACTCAGGCGCTTCAAGCCCACCTAAACGTAGACCCGCAAGTCCATAAACCTTACTTAATGTCCTTAATCGACAAACATTTTTATAATTTTTAAAATCAACTTTAGGAAAATCTGGAGCCGTAACAAACTCATTATAGGCTTCATCTAAAACTATTAAAAAATCATCTCTACCACCCCACTTATCCAAAAACTCAAATAGTTCTGTACCTGGAACATAGGTTCCTGTTGGGTTATTTGGGTTTGGAATAAACACGAGCTTTGGACACTGCCAGCTGGATTCTAATTGCTTGGAAAAGTCCTGTAAGTTTAACCTTCCATCAGAAGTCATAGGAGACTCTATTGTCTTAACTCTAGCAGCTTGAGCGCATATTTTATAAGCCATAAAAGCACCAGAACCAGTCAACACCTGATCTCCTGGCTCACAAAATGCTCTTATTAATAAATCAATAAGCTCATTTGAGCCATTACCAAATACAAGCTGTGTCTCTTCGCAACCAAATCTTTGTGCCCATACTTTTTTTAACTCAAAGCAAGTTGGATCAGGGTAAATCTGAGTTTTACTTAACTCTTCAGAAACAAGCTTCTTTACAGAGTCTGGCAAAGAAAACGGACTTTCGTTACTTGCTAGCTTTATAAAATCTGTACGGCCATACTTTCTTTGAGCTTCTTCCGTCGTCATTCCGGGCTTGTAAGCCTTTAAGTTTAAAATCTCAGATGACACCTTCAATGCGAACTCCTCAACAAATGACTTTTATCTAACTTTAATTACGCCCAGTCTTTAGAACTTTCCAAAATTCAGATTGGCTTGAAAGTAGCATTTTAGTATCCGCAGGAATACTTTTCTTATAAGCCTCTAAACTTCTTGTAAACTTATAAAACTCCGGATCTTTTCTGAGGGCTCCAGCATAATTTGCAATAGCCTTAGCCTCTGCTTCACCTTTTATCTGTTGAACCTTTCTATAAGACTCGGATTCAATCTTGTTTAAATCTTTTTGTCTTTTACCTTCAATCTTTGCTCTTTCGCCCATACCGTAGGAACGAATCTTACTAGCAATTCTTTCTCTTTCAGAAATCATACGTAGATATACTTTTTTCTGTACGCTTTTTTCATAAGAAATTCTTTTAAACTGTACATCAATCAATTCTATTCCAAGAGGCAAAAGCTCTTTTTTAGCAGGTACAATAATCTGCTGACTCAACTGCTCTCTTCCTACTTCAATAGGTTCAATTTCTCCCGTAACCTCTTCTTCAAGATCATTGATGAGGGCCTCATCAGCACCTTCTTCATTTAATTTTGCTTGATAGATATCAGAACGTTTTTTAATTAAATCTATAATGCCGTTCGTGTTTCGAACAACTTCAACTAAGTTATTTCTAGAGATCACATCTCTCGTTACACCATCTAAAATGGCATCCAATCGAGACCTTGCACCTCTTTCATTTTGAACTGTTTGAATAAACTTAAGTGGATCCACAATTTTCCAACGAGCCGTTGTATCTACCTGGATGTATTTTTTATCTTTTGTTGGGATTTGGTTAGGGAAACCATCCCAGTTTAAAACCCTTAAGTCTATCATTCGAACATCTTGAATAAATGGGACTTTAAAATGCAAACCTGAATCATTTACACTACGAATAGGCTTACCAAACTGTGTTACAACTACCTGCCGACCCTCTTGAATAACAAAACAAGAAGAGAAAACAACAAAACCAATGACTGCTAAAATCACAAGAGTTCCAATTGCACCAACATTTTGCTTAGTCATTATTGACCCCCTTTTCCGGTAAGACTGCCTGAAAAGCTGCCTTGTGCATTATTAAAAATGGGCAGTAAGCCTTTAACCTCTGAATCTATAATTGTAATATCAGTTAACTTATCAAGAACATCTTCCATTGTTTCTAAATACATTCTATCTCTTGTTACTCTTGGAGCTTTTCTGTATTCTTTGAGCATAGATTCAAACCTCTCAGCATCTCCTAAAGACCTATTGATCAAAGCCGTTGCATAACCTTCTGCTTCAGCAATCTTCTTCTCAGCTTCACCTCTTGCTTGCGGAATAATATCATTATAGTTTTTTTCCGCTTGGTTAATTGCTTGTTCCTGCTCCTGCTTTGCAGCATTTACTTCGTTAAAAGAAGGCTTCACAGGCTCCGGTGGATTCACATCCTGAAGCTTTATCGACACAACTCTTACCCCCATATCATAATTATTTAAAATCTCTTGAGTGAGTTTTTTAGCTTCATTAGCTATTTCTGTACGACCAACCGTTAAAACATCTGTTACTAACCTATCTCCAACCACTCTTCTCATAATTGCTTCTGAAATATCTCTAATGTTTTGAATGGGATCTCGAATGTGAAATAAAAACTTTTGTGGTTCAGATATTTGAAACTGGGTGATCCACTGAACATCTGCAACATTCAGATCTCCCGTTAACATCAAAGCCTCTTCTTGATAGCCACCCTCAGTGTAAGTCGTACGCTTACCTTGAACACTCTTTGTTCTAAAACCAAACTCTTCCTGTAGGATTAGCTTTGTTTTAACCTTAATGGCATTATCAACTTTTAAAGGGATTTTAAAATGAAGTCCCGGACTTGCAGTTTTAAGGTACTTACCAAACCTCAAAACCACAGCCTCTTCATCTGGCTGAACCGTATAAAAACTACTGGTCACTATGTTAAACAAAAGCATAAAACCCAAAATAGGCAAAATCCACAAGGGCCCATTAAATAATTTTTCCAATTTATTTAAAACTTGCCTAGCTTGATCTGAATTCACATCTTTAAATGCCATGAGACTCCCAGTAATGATGAACTAAAAATTTATTGGGTTTTAGCTTTAAAATATGAGTCCGGCACCTTATTGCGACGCAGTAAGACTTAGACAGATCCACAAGCATTTCTTTAGGAAGCATTCTCTAGATTTCTTAAGTAATTTTATTGTTAAAAAAAGCTCTCATTTAAAAATCTAGCTCCTGTCGACTCAATGGCTTTTAAAACCTGGTCTCTATGATCTTTACTTTGGGTAGATAACAAAAACGAAATTGCAGTCTCTCTGATTCCAACCCCGGGATGTAAGCGATCATGGTTTACCTCCAATACATTAGCTTTATTTTCAGCAATGACTCGAGTTAGATTACTAAGAGCTCCTGGCGTATCCATAACCACGACCTGGAATCGAGCCATCCTCCCTGTTCTACCGAGGCCTTTTTCAATAACTGAAGATATTAAGTTCATATCCACATTACCACCACAAAGTAATAAAGCACATTTTTTACCTAAGTCCCAATTGTCTTTTTGAGCAACGGCTCCAGCTAACGAAATTGCAGCTGAACCCTCAACTAAGGTCTTAGCTCTTTCTAATAAGAAAACCATAGCTTGGGATATAGCTTCCTCATCTACTGTTACAACATCGGTTAGTAATCTCTTAAGATAAGACTCAAACATATGTTCGTTTGGGTATTTAATAGCTATCCCATCAGCAATTGTAGGTCTAAATTTTATTTCTTTAGGTTTTTGTTCGTTGTTTTTATAAGAATTCCACCAATTGTAAACTCCAGGTGAGTTTTCTGCAACCACCCCGTATATGCGACATTTAGGGTTTATAGCCTTAATGGCAGTAGCAACACCACTAGATAAACCGCCTCCCCCAACTCCAATAACAACAGAATCTAAATCAGGAATTTGATCTAACAACTCCAGCCCAATAGTCCCTTGCCCTGCAATCACATGCTCATCATCATAAGGGTGAACAAAAGTATATCCGTGTTCTTTTTCCAAACGACGTGCTTCTTGCATGCTTTCATCAAAAAGATTTCCTTTTAAAATAACCTCTGCACCATAAGCTTGGGTAGCTAAAATTTTGGAGTGTGGTGCAAAAACTGGCATTACAACTTTTGATTTAATCCCCAGAACCTGACAGCTTAAAGCTACACCCTGAGCGTGGTTTCCTGCTGAACAGGCAATGACACCCTTCTTTTTTTCAGCATCGGAAAGTTTGGAGATTTTATTAAAAGCTCCTCTTATTTTAAAACTACCAGTCTTTTGCAAGTTCTCAAACTTAAGGTAGATATCCGTACCAACCCATTCCGAACAACTTCGAGAAAGATCCACAGGAGTTTCTTTTGCGACTTGGTAAACAACTTTTTGGGCATCTTGAATATCTGAAAGACTTATTATTTTATGATTCATGAAAAAAAAGTGACACGGATTTAGGTTTTTATGAAACTCTGACTTTAGGCATTCTAATTTTTATCACATAAAAGATTTAAAGACCAAACAAAGCTAAGTAGGATTCTGCTGTTAGGCTCGCTCCACCAACTAAACACCCATCAACTGACTCTATATTTAGTATTTCTTTAACGTTATTGGGCTTAACTGAACCACCATAGAGCAGCTTTACATCGACACCGAGTTCATTCTTTAAGTTTTCTTTTAAAAACTGATGAACCTCTTCTATTTGCTCAAGGCTTGCTACTTTACCAGTCCCAATGGCCCAAACTGGTTCATAAGCAACAATACATTCACCGACAGCTCCCTGGCTTGTTAAACTTACCAATTGGTTCTTTAAAGTATCAAAAACTTTATTTGCTTCTCTTTGCTCTAAAGTTTCACCAATACATAAGACAGGCTTTATAGAGTTTCTTTGAGCTGCTTTCATTTTTTGGCTTATCATCTCTATAGATTCACCAAAAACATGACGTCTTTCGCTATGACCAATTAATGCATACTTAATGCCAATATTAGAAAGTAGCTCAGGAGAAGTCTCACCAGTAAATGCTCCCGCATCTTCAAAATAGTGATTTTGTGCACCCACTAAAAGCTCATTATTTTGAAGAGCTTGATGCAAAAGCAAATCTGGCAAAAACAAAACGGATCGACCTAAATCTATGTTATTTTTATTTAGCTGAGCAAATACTGTTTTAGAAAATTGAGCCCACTTTTCAAGAGAGCCATTCATCTTCCAGTTTCCAAAAATAAGCTTCTGATTACTTTGAACCATCAGTATCCTCTTTTTTTGCTCTTCTTATATACCCACCAGGAATACTCTCACCTTCAAGTTTTTTCCTGACAACAGGTGGAGCTTTCGGCTTCACGTAACTGGTCTGTTCATTACCACGTCTATCCTGACTGGATCTGTCCTGGTTATAGTTGTCTTGAGGCTGAAACTCTCTCATTGGGTCCATCCCCTCTGGCATTTCACCACCAACCCAGACAACTCTTTCCCTAGCTGCAATTTCTTTTCTTGTTGGCAAGAGTGCTTTTAATCCTGGCATTATAGGATTCTGCATAAACTCTAAAGAAGCTCCGCCACCGGTTGAAACATGGCTCATATTTTCAGCATATTCAGCTATAGCTAATGCCGTATCTCCACCACCAATTACAGTAAAGCTATCTTCAGCCTCACTCGTCTTTTCACTTAAAGTTTTTGCAACAGCTAAGGTTCCTTTTTCAAATGGTTTTCTTTCGAAAAAACCTAATGGCCCATTCCAAAAAACCTCTTCATATTTAACAAGCTCTTCTTGAAACAACTTTATTGATTTGGGCCCAAGGTCAAAAATTTGGCAAGTTGCAGACATAAGCTTCTCACCATAACCAAACTTCATATCTCCTTCTTTCTGTTCATCATACCAAGCATAATCTATGGGCAAGATACACTTAATATCTCGGGCTTCAAATTTTCTAAGTAGATCTTTAGCTAACGGCAAAGCCTTTTCTTCAAACTTTGATTTTCCAATACTGTGACCTTGAGCTTTTAAAAAAGTATTAGCCATGGCTCCACCAATCAAAAAAGCCTGTGTATGAGGCATTAAGTTTTCAATTAATTTTATTTTATCTGAAACCTTAGCACCACCTAAAATCACAGCTCTTGAGCTCTCTTGCTTTTGCAAAAACCTACCCAGGTGCTTAATTTCTTTTTCCATCAATAATCCAACACCACGCTCTGGCATTAAATTTGGCAGTGCAGAGACACTACAATGTTCTCTGTGGCAAACCCCAAAGGCATCATTAATATAGACATCTATAGACTGACTTAAGTGACTTGCCAAAGTTGTGTCATTTGATTTTTCACCAGGATCAAAACGTAAATTTTCCATTAATAAAAGTTGTTTTGTTTTCAAACTTGCAAAAAGGGCTCTTGTAGCATCCCCTCTTGGCTCTTCGACCAACAGAACATCTACACCTAGCAACTGTGAAATTCTATTTCCAACAGCCTCTAACGATAAATTTTTAACTACCTCACCTTTTGGCCTTCCTAAATGAGCAAGGATTAAGATTTTAGCTTCTTTTTGTAAAAGATACCTTAAGCTTGGTAATGATTCACGAATTCTAAAATCATCCTGAATTTCCTGATCCTTAATAGGAACGTTTAAATCCAAACGAATAATAACGCGTTTTTCAGTTACATCTAAGTCCGACAAAGTTCGGATCTCTTCTAACTTCTTCATGATACCAGCCTTTCAAAGAACAAGTTGGACCATTGCTGTTAGCTTAAAAGAAGTCAATTATGAATTATTAAATCATGGAGCTAAGACTGAACTTGTTAAAATCAAATCAGCATTTGCATAGCTTGCCCCACCAGCATCTGTACAGGATGACTCATTTGATATGAGGCTCATATTACGCAAATAATACTTTCGACCATTTGTCCCCTGTACCTCACATGAACCAGAAGCACTTGTGACAAGGTGAATATTACTTTGATAGAGAGAATAAAAAACATCTCCAGCGATGTCATTCATTACAATATCAGCATTTTGGTGAGCTGCAATAGTTGAAGACTTACTTGCTATCATTCCATACTGTGACTGACCAGAACAATTTATTGCACCAATCAACTCAACATTCGACTTAGCGCTTGCCCTTATACAATTTGTTCCACCTGTAACAGTTAAATTCGAAAGCTTTACATTGGAAGTGTCACTTGCATAAACACCCCAACTACTTGGAGTTATAGTTAAACTTGCACCAGCTGCAACTTTAAAAACTGTTGAATCAATATACACAGCTGTTCTTGTTGGTACACTTGCGGAAGTGTCTGCCGTTAGCACAGCTGAAGTACTTGTAAAGACCTTAGATGCTGTTGCAATAATTGCATAGGT
>CALGNA010000148.1 GCA_937958795.1 uncultured Bdellovibrionales bacterium
CTCCAACTTTAGAAATATCTGGCTTGGCTGCAAAGTTAAAAAATGAAGGGCATGATGTCATTGGGCTTTCTGTAGGTGAGACGGATTGGAAGGCGCCTGAGGTTTTTATAGAAAATGAATATGGAGCTTTAAAGGAAGGACATACTCGCTATACTCCTGTCCCGGGGCTTTTAAGCGCTCGCAAGTCAATTTTAGATTGGATGAAAGATAGTTATTCATTTTTATCTGATTATAATTCTAATCAAATCATTTTAAACCCAGGTGCAAAATTTTCTATTTTTGCATGTTTATCAGCAGTTTGTGATGAAAAAGATAAAGTTGCATACTTTGCTCCCTATTGGGTTAGTTACCCTGCAATGTGTGACTTGTTAGGTCTGAAAAAAAAACCCATTAATGGAGTTACTTTTGAAGATAAACTAAGTGAACTATCTAAAATCTTAAAAGAAGGAATCAGGCTCATAATATTAAACTCTCCAAATAACCCTTCTGGAGAGGTTTTAAATTTGATTGAGATGAAGCAACTAGGTGAGCTTTTATCTCAATACCCTGATGTTTTTATAGTGAGTGATGATATCTACTCACATGTATATTTTAATGGAAAAAGAGCTCCTCATCTATTAGATACTCACCCTAGTCTTAGTGAAAGAACTGTTTGTATAAATGGTGCTTCAAAGAACTTTGCATTAACGGGTTTGAGATTAGGTTGGACAGTTGGACCTTTGGAGGTCATAAAAGCAATGGGAAAAATTCAAGGACAAACAACGAGTTGTGTGCATGCAGCAACTCAAGTAGCCTTTTCCAAGTCTCTGAGTTCAGTTAAAGGACCAACAGAGATTCAGCTTAATGGTTTAATTTCAAAGAATAAAACTGCTATTGATAAGCTTAAAACGATCAAGGGCTTGAGTATAGGTGCGTTGCCTGAAGGTGCTTTTTATTTATGGGTTTCTATCCAAGAGTTAATTGAATCTAAAAAAATATCATCTTCTCTCGAGTTTTCAAAAAGGCTACTTGAAGATAAAAAAGTCGCAGTGGTTCCAGGGGAAGCATTTGGTCAAGAAGGGTACTTTAGATTAACTTACTCTCTTGATCTAAAAATTGTTCTTGAAGGATTAGATCGAATTGAAAAGTTTATTTCAAATTTGTAGTAAAATTAAGTTCATTTTTAAATGAGGAGTTATGCATGGATGCATTTGTTTTATTTACAGGCCTTAGCTTTTGGGCTTTTGCAGTCTATTTTTTTTGGGATATGTCTAGAGTTAAAAATCAGAAAATGGAACTTTTAAAGCTCATTAAGGTTTCTGAAGATCTTTTGGATCGTGTTGAGTTAAGGCTAGGAAAAAAAGAAACTAAGTCTTCTGAAAGTAAAATCAACTGGTCTTTTAAGCCTGAAGCCGAAAGAGAATCAAGTTTATAAAAAAAGAGAGAGCTTGGCTCTCCCTTTTAAAATGAATACTTTGTATACACAAAAGAATTATAAAGAAGTTGGATCTGAGACTATGCCAGTTTCAATAGTTAAAAAATTCTTGTCAGCAGGTACATCTGAGCCAGTGTAGATAACAGCAAATGTATAAGGGCCATTAAGTGTAATATTCAGGTTTTTGCTAATAGAAACTCCTAGATTAACTTCAAGACCTGAAGGAATAGTAAATTCAGGGCCTTTAAAAATTGAAGAATCAAGGCTACCAAGACTAACTTGTGGCATTACTAAGCTATTGATTTCAGTCGTTTCAAGGTTTTCAAAAGTTGTATTGTTAGTGCTTTGATCTAAAAACAGAGTAGACATAAGGTTTACCAAAGAGTTATTTTTAGTATGGTTAACAGAAATATTTCTTTCTTTAGTGTAATCCCACGGGCTGTCAAAAGAAAGCCAATCAACTTTGTATCCAAAAAGGTAAAAATTTCCACGATCATCAACAACGTCTTGATGAGTAGCGTTGAAAGCAATAACTAAGCTGTAGTTAGAGGTTTCGCCATTAGCATCAGCAAAAGGCATTTTAATAACTGCTGTATCATTTTCAACGTAGCTTAATTCAACAACAGTATCGGCATTAATATTTTCTACGCCGCCTAGAATGATTTTTTCAACACTAGATGAGTTTTTACCATCTTTGCTGAATGCTAGTTTTTCAGTATTATAACTGTTAGAAGAAAATCCTTTATTCAATAATGGTCCTTCAAACTCAGTTAGAAAATCTAAATCAGTATTAAAATAATTTAATGGAGAAAAAACAAAGTTAGCAGTCTCTGCAGTTTCTGCTATCTGGACTAGAGTGTTAATTTGGTTTTGGTTTTGTTGAGCCTCTGATAAAGAAAGATTAACAAAATCTGCTGAGCTAAAACTAGCTAGTAATAAGGTAGACACGACAATAGAAAAAAATGCTTTCATAAAATAAACTCCTTTTAGTTTCATGATATGTCCATAGAAACTAAAAAAGTTTATCGTGTATAGACCCAGGGAGTTAATTTGACATTGAATGTTAAATCAATACTTGAAAATTAATTTTAATAATAAGTGACCGTATATATTAGAGATTAAGATAGCTTATAATGCCTAAAAAAAAAGCATATTAACTTTAGTTGATTCAATTTTAAATAAACTAAAAGTTAATTGGAGCTGTTATGAACGAAGTGTTTTAAGAAATACTTAACCAAATATTCAAAGTTTACGGGTTTATCTTTATAATGCCACTGCACCTCGCCGAAGGCACCCCAGTTTGATTCAAGGGTGCTTTGTCCCTTAACAGAGGCTGAAGCTTCAACTCCTGTTGGGTCAGCATGAAACTGACTCGCTGGGTGATGAAATTGTACAACTATTTTTCCTGGTTCCGTCATGGAAAAAATGAGTTTGCATCCATTTCTAAAGAGCATAAAATCGGCATGCGTTTTTGAAATAGCATAAATTTTAATATGTCCTTTAGACTGAGGCTTAAGTTGGTTAAAATAAGAGCAGGATTCAAGGTAGTTTTCTTTAAGCTGTTTTAGAAAAAGAATACTCTCTTTTAAAAGAACATTAGCAGGGTCAAATGCTGGAGAAAAATCAACAACCCCAGCTTCTTCCATTTGTTGTTCATTTCTAACTAGTTCTTTAATCCACTCTAAATTTGGTGCACTCAAAAGTGACCTCCTGCGCTATAGTCCTAAAGCTAGCAAAAAAAAAGCTTAATGAGAAGTGGTCACTTCAAATGGGTTGAGATTCACCCTATTTGAGTCACTATGGCTGTGGCTTTTATGCGGATAAGACCTTTTGCCAGGGCTATTTGCAGGTAATAAACTAACAGCTATTTGAAAGCCAACATAGGGGACCAGTTTTCCCTGTTGGCTAAAGTCTGAGTTTAAGGGCTTATAGAGGGCAAAAATCAGATTAAAAGGCAGGTGATAGAAAAGCTGGGTGTAAACATGCAGCTCAGCTCCTGTTCCTAAGATCCAGTCATCATGGCCTAACGCTATAAACCTATTTCTTTGAGTCGAAAAGCCAAAGCCTTTCGTTGAGAGAGCGTCCAAGACACCTTTTGCTACAATCTTATCAATAAAAATAGGTAGGCGACCTAGGCCTCTATATATTGAGTAAAGAGGATAGTTGAGAGTTAGGTGAAAAAGCCCGGCTTGTTTGGTGAGGTAAAATTGAGAAGTTGAGTAGCCACGAAGGAGCCATGAGCTTTGCCCTGGAGCAGTTGAGAGAAAACCTGTTGTATAGCTAGATAATGCGGATGGAAGTTGATCATTTGCCCATAGCCCGTTTGCCGACATGCCAATTGAGAGAGGTGATAAAATGGGTATTGATGATGAGTAGCTAAGGCTTCCTTGAAGTTGGTGTCTTTTAAAAGAGTTATTAACTTCAGGAGAAAATCTATCAGATAACGAGAGGCTCCAACCTGCACTTCTGCCTCTCCTGTTTGCTGATCTAAGGGAGAAGCTTGTTAAGATAGAGTATTCTTTAAACGTCGAGGTGGTCTGTTGGCCATTTGATATATTATAGCTATTATTAGTAAGTGAGAGCCCTAGGCCAAGGCTCGTAAATTGAGAAAAAGAATGTCCGTAAGATAAGCCAGCGCCTCCTGAAGAGCTTGTTCTAACGATGGGCCCAGTTAGGGGTTGAAGGCTTCTTTGAACCTGTAGAGACCATTTAATTCTATTTTGAGAATTTGCATAATTGAGACCAAAATGTGGTTTTTGAGTAATGGTATCCCATGCTCCAAATACTGAATAAAAATGATGCCCTAATGGGTCCTTAGAGGATGTAAAGCCTGAGATATAAAGACCCTGTTGATCATCATCTGGGAGAACAGCAATCATGGGTACCCAATATCGAGGGATAAAGTCATTAAAGCGGTATAAATACCGAGTTTCAGTAGGGGAATCTTTAAGACTTAAGGGTTTAGGCTTAGGTATAATATGTTTATGAATTGTAACCCCTGGTAAAAGAACAGGGGATTCTACTTTTTTTAACTGGGTTCCACGAGCGGTATAAGTTAAATATTGAATGTTTTGGTTTATATCTTCATAAGCTAATAAAGCAGGTTCCTTAATGTTAGAGACTTCAGAAAAGCTATTAGAATTTAAGTTATAAATAAGTAGTTGGGTATAAAAACCATTAAAAGTTCCTGCAAAAAACTGAGTTGAGCTTTTTGGACTAATAAAACTTAAGGACCCCTCAATAGGAATGAGTTCTTTGGTTTTAGTCCGAAGGCTATAGCTGTAAAGTTGTCTGTTCTGGCCAATGGCTTTTTCTAAAAAATACAGTTGTTTATTATGAGGCGAGTAGAGTAGATGAGATAATTTAGTGCCATTTTCAGGAACATAGACAGGTTTGTTTTTTTTGTTCAGGGTGTTTGTGAAGTAAATTTTATGTTGATTTGAGGAAACTTCAATATAAAAAAAAGAATGTTTAGTTACACTTGCTGGTGAGACGGCATGTTGGTTTTCAGTTATGATTTTTGGGTACTTATCAGGTTTATTACTGTCCCAAACATAGATATCACGAACACTATTTTCTTTATATGGGTGGACTTGGTCTAAAAATAAATGAGAACCAGAGGGGGACCAATTAAGAGATTGAGTGCCCGTGACGGCAAAGGTGAGTTTTTCTTTATTAATGAGGTTTTGTAATACAAGAGAAGTTCCAGTGCTTGAAATATAGAGTTTTGCTAGCCATTGTTTATTCGGAGAGGGTGCAAAATTTTTCAAGTTTTTTCCAACTCGATGAGGTTTGATTTTTTCTGTGTTTTCTTTGTTTAAGCTTTTCCTGAAAAGAGTTTTTGAATCCTGTCCGTATATGGATTGAAAAGTCTGTTTTACAAAGTATGGATACTGTTTAGAAGTTTTTATATTGAGTTCGCCTAAGCTTTCTTTAGGGTGTGTTGTTAGGGCTTCTTTGAAAATTTCAGATCCATAGAAGTAGACTCTTGCACCGTAAGGCCAATAAGGTATGGAGCGACTAAAAATACGGTCATAGGTTTCATAAAGGTTTTTGTCTTTTCTTAAGGAGAACCTTAAGTTTGCAAAATCAGGTGAGTTAATCCTTCCACCTGAGGTAAAGCTAGATTCGGCGGCTATAGCGAAGCCCTCGTGAAACCAGCTTGGAGTAAAAATAAAGTTAGGAACATAAGCATTCCCAATAAATAGTTTTACAACTCTATGCAAAGAGCCTGTGGGGTAAAAACTAAAAATATGAGCTAATTCATGAGTAATGACTTCACGTATCCAGTCGTCAGAGTCTCTAACACCCATTTCAAAAGAGGGTAAAACGGGGTCTATGTATATGATGGGGTATGGAACTTGGGTGGCTAACCCGTTGGGACTATCTGAATTGTCTTTAAAGACAAGACGGATTTTTTCAGGTGCATAAATAAAAATAGGCTTCATTTGAGTATAAATAGCCTCAGCCATTTGAATCCAGTTTTGACTTTGTTCTTTGTATTTATCTTTAATGAGAGTTTCAAAGTGTTCGCTACTATACCTAGTCCATTGGTCTTGCTTTTTTAGTGGCTCTGAACTTGAGGCTTCGTGTCTAGTAAGTAAAAATCCTAAAACGATAGATAATGAAAGTAGAAATTTCAAGGCCGTGCTCCTCATTTTACATATGAAGTAAGAGCTCATAAAATAGAGTCTCATGATAAATTATATATGAAATCAAAAGAAGTGTTAGTTGAATCTTAAGCTAAGGGTCTATGAATTGACTTGTTATGGTTGAGAATACAGAATACTTGAGACGATATAAGTATAAATATAAGTAAACTGAATAAGTAAAGGACGAAGTTATATGGCATTTTATCTAAAGTTATTGATTGTAGGAATGATAACAGTTTCTTTTTTAGGTTGTTCTAGTAAGAATAAAAAATCTGGAGATATTTCTGCTTCAGGTTCGGAAGTACCTTTAAGTGATTCAGATATTTTTGGCAGTCAGCAAGCAGCTCAAGATGCTACAGATGGTGCAGTTCAGGATGTAACTAATTGGTCAAACACAGCTATGAGCTTTGATCCCAACGGAAGTGATTCTGGAGCAATCTCTGGTTTGCAAACGGTTAACTTTGGCTTTAATAGTGCAAATTTTGGTTCTGAAGCTCAAACACAATTAGCGGCTAATGCAGAGTGGATTAAAAGCCACCCTTCTGTTCGAATGAGACTTGAAGGTCATTGTGATGCAAGAGGTTCAACAGAGTATAATTTAGCTTTAGGTGAGAAAAGAGCTAATATGATCAAAAACTATCTTATTTCATTAGGGGTTTCTTCGACTCAGCTTGAAACTCTAAGTTACGGTGAAGAAAAGTTAGCTGTTGAAGGTGATTCTGAGTATGCACATGGAAAAAACAGGCGTGTAAACTTCGTTCCTCTATCTTACTAGATGACCAGACAGCACCCGCTCATTCATTTAGTTCAGGTGCTCTTAGCATTAAGCCTTAAGTTAGGCTTAATGTTCTTTTTAATATTTGGACTTTTTTTTACTTTGGGTTGTGCTGGTAAGCCATCAAAACTAGATTTTGCTCTTTCAGATGCGGCCTTAATTGAAGCAAGAAAAGTTAAAGCTGACTCGTTAGTGCCTCAAATATATATTGCAGCTGTTGAGCTTTATTCGTCTGCCTTAAAAAGCTATGAGAAAAGACAATATCAAAAGGCATCTGCTCTTTTC
This sequence comes from uncultured Bdellovibrionales bacterium, assembly GCA_937958795.1. GTDB lineage: Bacteria > Bdellovibrionota > Bdellovibrionia > Bdellovibrionales > UBA1609 > CALGNA01. Next base: position 7,127 of record CALGNA010000148.1, read on the forward strand.
GCTCAATCTAGATATTATGCAGAAATGGCGATACAAAAAGCTGGAAAAAAAGTAAAAACAAACCCTCATTCAGGACCAGAGGCTCCTTGGGAGTAGTGGCAATGACAAGTGCAGCTAAAAATCGAAAAAATATGTATAGAAAAGTATCTAAACTTGAAAAATTTTCTTTTTTAATTTTTTTCATAATGTTGATGTCGGGATGTTTAACCTTGAGGTCTGACACAGGACTTGTTAATCATCAATCAAGTATAGAGCAGGTAAAGTTAGCTCAGCTTGAAAGTCAAATTATTCAGTTACAAACAACATTGAGAACTGTTATTGGCGAGGTTGAGCTTTTAAGAAATAAACCAGCTTTAGAAAATAGAGAACCCTTAGTCTCAGGTAACGAAAAGTTACTGCTTGAAGAGGCGAATAAAAAGATGACTAAATTAGAGAAAAAGATTGAAACCATAGAGCAGGCTTTGTTAGACATAGCAAAGTAATGTTATTTCTAATAAATGGGGTTTTGATTGAATGATGGTTTTGTTTGTGCTTTTGAGACGAGCTGCGATGATACATCTGTATGTATTCTGGACAGTTCAGGAAAAGTTCTTTTTTTAGAGTCACAAGATCAGAACGAATTTCATAAAGACTTTGGTGGCATAGTACCTGAAATTGCTTCAAGAAATCATTCAGCCAATCTCTACCCAATTTTAGACAGAGCTATAAAAAAAACAGCCTTAAACTTAGATCAAATAGATACATTTATTGCAACAACACGTCCAGGTCTTATGGGGTCTTTAATGGTTGGGGCTACGGCAGCTAAAACTTTGGCTTGGTCTTTAAAGAAAAAATGGGTTGCCGTAAATCATATTAAAGGACACTTGTTTGCTCCATGGGTTGATAGAAATCTGTTTGAAAGTGTGACAGATTTTCCTCATGTTTCACTTGTTGTAAGTGGTGGCCATACACACATATTTTATTTAGAATCTATATTGTCTACTCCCATATTAATTGGCCAGACTAAAGATGATGCAGCAGGAGAGGCTCTAGATAAATTAGGAAAACTTTTAGGTTTAGGTTTTCCTGGGGGTGCAGCTATAGATGTACTCAGCAAAAGTGGTAATGATTTGGCTTTTGATTTTCCTAAGTCCTTGTGGAACGAAGGTTTGATGATGAGCTTTTCTGGTTTGAAATCATCTGTTAGAAGATTAGTAGAAAGTATGGCTGATGATGAGCTTGCAGTAAAAAAAGCTGATATTTGTGCTTCTTTCCAAAAAAGAGTTGTTGATATTCTTTTGTGGAAACTAAAAAAAGCATGCTTGCTTTATAAGCCACAGAGTTTTTCTGTGTCCGGTGGAGTTTCTGCTAACTCACTCTTAAGAGAAAAAGCAGAAAATTTGTCTAAAGAATTAGAGCTGTCGGTTTTTATACCTAGCATGAAGTATTGTACTGATAATGCTGCAATGATTGGGTTAGCTGGCTTAAGGGAAATAAAGATGGGACATTCATTTGGTTGGAATGAGAAGGCTAGTCCTATATCTTTTGATCAAGATTTTATAAAAAAGTTAGTTTTAAATGATTGATAATAAAGAAGAAACTTTAAGTCTACATCAAAAAATGCAAAGTAGGATAGAAGAACTGAGTTTTACTCCACGTAAAAAGTGGGGACAAAATTTTTTAGTAAATCAAGATGTTGTAGATAAAATTATAATTGAAGCTATCAAAGAGCCTTCTTTGCCTGTTATTGAAATTGGACCAGGCTTAGGTTCATTAACGGATGAGCTTATAGTTAGATCTGATTTAAAGGCCTTGGTAGAGATTGATCCCGTCCTTGTGAGTTATTGGAGTCAAAAAGGAATAAAAGTAATAAACTCAGATGCTCTTAGGTTTGATTGGAGTGAAATAGATCAAATGTGCAAAAAATGGATTTTGGTTTCAAACCTTCCTTATGACATCTCTTCAAGAATTGTTATTCATTTTTCATTGATCCATTCTCACGTTGAAAAAATGGTTTTCATGTTTCAAAAAGAAGTTGCAGATAAAATTACTGCCAGGGTAGAAAATTCAAACTATGGAATACTATCTGTGTTTGCGCAGCAATTTTGGGATATTAATCAAGTCGTAAAGGCAGGGCCTCATTGTTTTATTCCGAGGCCTAAGATTGATAGCCTGGTTTTAAGTTTTGTATCTCATAAAACTTGGGATATAGATGAGGTTACAAAGAAGAAGTTTCTGGGGTTTGTTAAAAAGAGTTTTTCTATGAGACGAAAAAAATTAGAAACTGTTGGAAAGGTTTAGATCCTATAATTTTAAGTAAACTAAATGATGGTTTAGTAAAGTGTGGATATGATTTAGATATAAGACCTCAGTTGATTTCTCCAGAAAATTATAAAAAACTTTTTGAATTGGCTTATTTAGGAAAGGAAGTTTAAGTGTCTCAAATTTCTATTGTAAATAAAAAAGCTCGATTTGAGTATCATATTGAAGAAACCTTTGAAGCAGGGATGGTTTTAGTTGGAAGTGAAGTAAAGTCTTTAAGAGATAAGGCTGCTCAACTCAAAGAGTCTTATGTTGTTTTTAAAAATGATGAAGCATTTGTTCAGGGTATGCATATTTCACCTTATAAATCCAGTTCTCACTTTAATCATGAGCCACTAAGGTTAAGGAAGCTTTTGCTTCACGCAAAAGAATTAATTCAAATCCAAAGAGCCTTAAAAGAAAAAGGCTTAAGCTGTATTCCAATGAAGGTTTATATTAAGCAAGGAAAATTCAAAATGCTTATAGGTCTTGGAAGAGGAAAAAAGGCTCATGATAAACGAGAAGATATTAAGAAGCGCGAGCAACAAAAGGACCTCGATAGAGGGATGAGTCGGAAATAAGTAGTAGTATTATAAGGTATCAAAGACTAAGTTATTCATATTAGTAAACATATAGATTTTCTTATTAAATACAAAAAATTTTATTTTTAATGAAAACTATGAGAAATATTCTCATAGTTTTCATCTTTGGTAATCATCGCTAAAACCTATTTTACCGCATGACATGATTTAGTTATTACAGTCACAAGTAATTAATTACTTTATAACAAAGGAATAAAGATGAAAAAAATAATAACAGCTTGTTTACTAACTTTGAGTCTAGGATCAATTAGCTATGCACACGAGCTTGTAACAGCAGTTGGTTATGCATCTGGTGGAGTGAGTTTTTTGACTGCTGTCATAGGAGATAATGACCAATTTGCAACGGGCTATGTGGTTGATTATGCTAAAATAGCTGCTGTTGAGGATGCAAAAACAAAGTGTCCGGGAGGTGTTGCTATCAATAATGATTGGGATGTAACCGAAATTGTTTCATTTGGAATTGTAGATGTAAGTGCAGTGGGGGTTTTTACTTGTCTTAATTAGTTAATGTTTTGTAAAAAGAAGTCTAATTAGACTTCTTTTTTGAAAAGCAAATTTATAAAAATATAAGTAAGTTTAATTCATATACGTTAGCTACTTGGTTTACCTTCAAATTTTTTAAATATTTTTTGTATGTCCGTATTGTCGAGTTGCTTCATATGGCCACTCTTAAGTGTTCCAAGTCTTAAGCCACCAATTGAAGTTCTTTTTAGCCTGAGAACATCACGATGTACTTTTTCAAGCATTTTTCTAATCTGACGATTTCGACCTTCAGTGATTCCAATTTTATACCAGTAGTGCTTTGTTTTTTGACCACCGCGTACTGTGCCTTTTTGAGGTAATACAAATTCAGCCTTTGCTTTTCCGCCTGGAATTGTAACTCCTCTAAGGAGTTTGTCTATTCTATCTTGATTAAGGGGGCGATCAATTTTTATCAAGTATGTTTTGACTACTTTTGAAGATGGGTGAGCAATCTTTTGAGATAAATTTCCGCTATCAGTTAAAAGTATAAGGCCTTCACTGTCCCAATCGAGTCGACCAATTGGGAAGAGTCTGACTTTAATTTTTTTATCAATAAGGTCTGTTAAGCAAGGCCTGTCCTCAGGATCGTCCATTGTTGAAAGGACCTGTCGAGGTTTATGAAGAGCATAGCAAATATTTTCATCTTTAAGTTGAACTTTTTTATTACGGTAAATAACACTATCGTTTTCAGGGTCTATCTTACGACCTAACTCAAAAACTTTTTTGCCATTTACACGGATCAGCCCAGATTCAATGAGTTCATCAGCTTTTCTACGGCTACAGATGCCTGCTTGTGCAATAAATCGATTGAGTCTCATGGGAGCTTGTGATTTCACGGGTTATTCCTTCAGTCTATCTCATAAGTTTCGAGATAAAGTTTAAGCCTTTTTATAAAGTCTTCTGGGTTCTCGTAACCAAAGAGTGCCAAATCTTCAATAATTTTTCCATCTTTTTGTAAAAAATGAAGGGTCGGAAGACCAATAACTTCAAATGCTTTTCTATAATCTTTAGTTAGAGAGTCTTTATTTAAGGTTAAGTCAACTTTAATGAGGTCAATGTTAGCTAGTATTTTTTTAACTTCTGGGTCTTGAAAGGTAATTTTTTCAAGTTCTAGGCACGAAGCACACCAATCAGCATAAAAATCTAGGATTATGGGTTTTATTTGGGCCTTCTTTTCTAGTGAACTCAAAGAGATTAGATTTGAGGTAGAGTTAGAACCTGTAGCTTTAAAAAGAAGTGAGCCATAGTAAACACCCATTAAAATAAGTGAAAGCCCTAAGATTTTTTTAAAAAGGACCGTTTTTTTCTTTAAAGTATCGAACTTTAAAACCTGCTCTTTAAAACTACCCATAAGAATGAAGATCATGCCAAAACCGATTGCAAAACTGAAAAGACAAATAAAACCTTTAAATGGAGAGCCTGATTTGGATATCCAAAGTAAAAGAGAAATTAAAACAGGACCAACACAAGGGGTGGCAACAAGACCAGCTAAGGCACCAGAAAAGAAAACTCCAATATAGCCTTTAGGTTTTAATTTGCTTAGTTTTTGATTAAACTGAGAGGTGCCTGGAATATTGATATTTAAAAATTCTAGCATCTGTAGGCCAAGAATGACTAAAACTAAACTGAATAAAACTAAAAACCAAGCCTGTGAGTAAAGGCTTCCTATTAAGGAGCCAGTAATAGCAGAAATCAATCCTAAAATAGAAAAAACAGAAGCTAAGCCTAAGGTATATAGAATACCAACTAAGCTTCCATTTTTTTCACCTGAGTTTGTGAGAATACTTAAAGTGATGGGGATTAAAGGTAAGATACAGGGAGTAAGAGAGGTTAAAATACCAGCCAAGAAAAGAGCCAATAAAACAAGCGCTAAAGACATATTTTGATTAAAAGGATTTTTTAAAAAATTCTTAAAACTAAATTTTGCAAAAACCTCTTCAGGAAAGTCTTTGGTTAAAACATCAATTTTTGACCATTTAGGTAGGTGGCAAAAATTATCAGTACAAGCTTTGTATCCAACTTCAATCGTTAAGTTATCTGATCTAGAAAATTTTGAATCTAATTTAAAAGGCACAAAAAGTTCGCCATCCCCTTCAAATCCTTTTTTTTCCGTAGGAGGTTTTGAAAATTTATCTAAAAAAATAATAAGCGGTGAGACTTCTGGTTGTTGGAATAAAAATGAAAAAAGAGTTTTATCATTGTCTTTCACTCTAAGTTTAAAATCATCAAAGTAAGCCATGTGAGATTTGGCTAATGAGATGTTGAGTTTTAAGTAAGACAAACCAGTTAACGGGTCTTTGTTCCATTCAATAAAACTTGAGTTAAGACGAAGAGGGTCTTTTATAAGTTTGAGCTCAGGTTTTTTAAAATCAGGAGCTTTTGTTGTTTCAGAAAAGCTTGAAGTGGCACACACCAGTAATAATAGTAATGGGCCTAAAAATTTTAGTAAAAAAGAATGTTGTAAAAACGAGCTAAAGTAAGTTTTAAGATTAATATTCATATGCTTTTTATTCTAATATAATGCCGCATGAGTTTAAACCTTCATTTTAATAAGTACTGATATTCTATTTTAAATCCTAGGCACAAGTCTCATAGCTAATGCAAAAGGCAAAAGTATCATTTCCAAGCCAAAAACGTTAAACCTATTGATTTAGCTTCTAGGATAAGGTTTCAGGCTCAAGATCTAGGGTAGCAATACTAGGTTCATATTTATGATCATTATTGTTGTCTTCACCCTGTAAATCTGGTGTGTCTTTTTTCCAAAATTGAAGATCATCAGAAATTCGAATCATCGAAGGGAAAAAGATAAGGACCATTAGAGACCCAAAGGCTAGACCCCAACCAAGGCTGAGTGCCACTGGGATAATAAATGGATCAACTCCACCCATGCCTGTGAGGTTAAAGACAGCAGCCCCGTAAGCAGTTGGTAAAAGGCCACAAACAGTCGTTGCGGTAGTCAAAAGTATGGGACGCAATCGATCTATTGATGAGTCTACAATGGACTTATTAAACCTGTCTCCGTTTTTTCGTCTTGAATTAATAAAATCAATTAAAACAATAGAGTTGTTCACAATAACACCCCCTAAAGCTACGATTCCTAACATGCCCATAAAGCTAAATGGCCTTCCGTGGGAGAGGAGAGCAAGTGAAGCGCCTAAAAAACCAAAAGGCATAGAGAGAATAATTAGTGCGGGTTGAATTAAGTTATTAAAGGTAATGACAAGGAGAAGGTAAATTAAAGAGACAGCAATTAAAAAGGTTTTAAGTAAGGATTGCATGGACTCTTTTGAGTCTTTTTCCGCCCCACCCCAGGTATAACTCACATCAGAGTATGCTTTAATTTGAGGTTCTGTTTTAAGAAAATCTTTAAGCTTATTCGTGGCTTCAAGTGCAGTTGTAACATTGGTATCTATATCTCCTGTTACATATAAGACTTTTTTTAAATCCAAGCGTGTTCGTTGAATCAAATCCTGTTCTTGTTTAAAATTGGCAAATTGGTTTAGAGGTACAAGCCGTCCAAAGTTATTCCCGACGGATAAGTTTTTCAGTAACTCCTTAGTTTCTTTATTTTGTGTCGCTAATTTAACCTTAATTTTAATTTCTTCTTCGTTGTCTCTGATTTCTGTAGCGACAACTCCGTCAAAAGCTGCCCTTAAAGAGATAGCAACGGATTGGCTTGAAACCCCAAGAGAGGCTGCTTTTCGAGAATCAATTTGTACAAGCCATTCAGGAGGACCTAAAACTGTTGAATCTTGGATGTCCTTCACTCCATCGACTGTTTTTAAATAGCCTTTAACCAGTTCAGCAAACTCTTGCAGTCTTTTATAATTAGAACCACGGATATTTAAAGTAATGGGTTTTCCTTGAGGTGGGCCCTGTTGTTCAAGTTCAAAAAATAGGCTGACATCATTTGCAACAACCTGTTCAATAGGTTTTCTAAGAGACTCCATAAGCTCAATGGTTTTTCGGTCTCTGGTATGTTCAGGAGTTAATTGGACACGTAGGTAAGCGTAGTGAGACCCGCTTTTAGCTTGTGGGTCCATAGCCCCCTGACTTACAAATCCGACAGTTGTAGAAACATCGATTAGATATTCAGATGAAAGGTTTTCTAAAAGATAGGACTCTATTGGCCTAAGAGCTTCTGCTGTTTGATCAAGAGGCGTGCCAATGGGTGCTTCTACGCGTATAAAGAACATTTCAATCCCTTCTGGGGGGAATAAAACAAATCGACCAGACTTACCTATGTAGCCTGCAGTTCCGCCTAAAAAAACAATGAGTAGAACAAGCATGAGGTATCGTTTTTTTAAACTCCAATGCACAAACTGGCCGTATTTAGCAGCGACTTTTTGAAATCTTGAATGTTTAGTTTGTTTTTGCTTTAGTTTTTTGGCTGAAATTAAAAAAGGGCTCCAACTTGCAAAATGAGAGGGGAGCAATAAAAAGGCTTCAAATAACGAAAAGACGAGAGCTAAAATAACGGCAACTGGAATTTGCTGAACAAAAGCACCAAAGATCCCAGACATAAACATCATAGGGCCAAATGCAAAAATAGTTGTAAGAACAGAAGCAGTAACAGGAGCAATCACCTGCATTGTGCCTTTTATGGCTGCTGAGTGTGGGGTTTCACCTAATTCAATTTGCCGCCAAATATTTTCACAGACCACAATGGCATCATCTACCACCATACCGGTTACTATAATAAGTCCTAGTAAGCTAATGAGGTTAAAGCTAAAGCCTAAGAGCTGCATTGCCGAAACCGCGAGCAACATTGCTATTGGGATTCCAAGAGTTACAATCAGGGTAACTTGCCAAGGTAAGAATAGGCTTAAGATAATTAAAACTAATATAAGCCCAATGATAAGGTTGGACCCTAGGGCTTTTATTCGAGTAGCTAAAAAACGCGAGTAATCATTTGATAAGTAGACTTTGTATTCAGGGTTAGCTTTTTCGAAGTCAGAGACAACAATTTTAACTTCATCAACGAGTTTTAAAGCATCTCCATTAGATTTTTTTAAGACAACAAGGGATAAGCCTTTTTTCCCTTGAATACGATAAAGCCTTCTTGGTTTTTCTGTTCCAAGTGAAACAGTAGCAACGTCACTCAAGAGGGTTCCATAGCCGGAGTCATTACTTGTTATGCTTGTATTTAAAATATCTTCACCAGATATAAATTCAGAATCTACACGTATAGACACTTCAAGGCCTGAAGGCTCTAGATGAGTCCCAGCAGGTATAGCAGCATTTTGCCTTTCGAGAGCGCCAATAACCTGAGTGAGTGTAACGCCTCTTTGCTTCATCTTTATAGGGTCGACTTCTACTTGATATTCTAAGTTTTCGACACCATTTTCTTGAACTCGAGCAACAGCTCCAATTTGTTCTATAAGAAGAGCTAGATCTTTAGTTTTCTTCCTCAGTTCAAGTGGAGGAACATCAGCTGAGATGAAAATATCAAGTACTGGGATTTGAGAGGCTTCAACTTTTTCTATTAGGGGGTCTTCTGCGCCTACGGGTAGATCGTTGTAGGACTTAACAACAGATTGAATGTTTTCATGGACTTCTTTTTTGTTTGGGTGATCGGGGTCTAAGGTTAAGTAAATAGTGCTGTAATTTTGAAAAGAAAGGCTTTGGATTTCTTTTATACCATCAACTTGAGAGATTTCGTCTTCTAAGGGTGCAGATATAAGGTTTTCAATTTGAGAAGGCGAGGCTCCGGGAAAAGCTGTGCCAACAACAGTAACGTCAAAGTTTACGGGAGGCCAGATTTCTCTTTTTATAGACAATAAGCTCATGATGCCGATTGCTGTAACAAAAAGAGTGAGGAGGTTTGTTAGTAGGTGTTTTTCACAGAAAAAAGTGACAATCTTCTTCATAAGGCCTCTATTTAGAATAGGGAGAGTGCGTATATTAGCACTTTCAGACACCACTTTAAATAGAGACTGGAGGAAAGACAACATGGATAAAAAGTTCGCAGGTAAAAAGTTTCCAGACTCTTTAGTTCAATCTCAGATATTAGAGCAGTTAGGTCGATATATAGTTCTAGATTTAGAAACGACCGGTGTTTATCCTGGTGTCCATGAGGTCTGTGAGCTCGCTTATGTGGTAGTAGAAAAAGGTAAAATCACTCATAAGTTTGAAAGCCTCGTTCGTACGGATAAGCCTATGACAGAAGCTTCCTTTAAAATTCATGGAATAAAAGAGGAAGAGCTATCAAAAGCGCCTCCCATAGAGGATCTTTGGGGTGATTTAAAGCCTTTGTATGAGAATTGGGTCATCGGACACCATATTAGTTTTGATTTAGGCTTTTTGGCAGATATTTTCATGAAAAGAAAAAACAATACAAAGTCACTAGAAGAACCATCGGGCCGCGCTATTTGTACAAGCTTATTGAGTCAGGCACTTTTTCCTAACAGACAAACTCATAAGCTTATTTCTTGGGCTAAAAACCTAAAATTAGAGATCTTACCAAATCATAGAAGCTATGAGGACACGATTGCCTGTTCTCATCTTGCTCAGCACCTATTCCTAAGTTCAAAGCAAAAGTCTTTAGAGGACATTTCTAAAATACAATTAGGGAATAGAGCTTTAGAGTGGAAAGACTTTTTTGTTTCTGATGAGAAAAAAGAATTTGTTCAGAGCTTTTTAGGTGCTGCAAATGCAAATCAAAAAATCTGGCTTAAATATAGTGGGGGGTCTAAGCCTGGTGCCTGGAGAGAGGTCCTTCCATTAGGTTGGATACCTAATGGGGTCAATACAAGCTTAGTGAGTTTTGATAATGAGACTCAGAGAAAAAAAAGATATTATTTAAATAAGACCTTAGGGGTTTCTTCAGAAATAGAGGTTTGAGTTATACCATTTGAATAATCACTTAAGAGGTCTTTAGCGACTTCCTCTAAATTTTTAAATTCATCGTGTTGACGAAGCTTTAGTGGTCTTGGCTTGCCAGACCTTAAATCAGATATAAAATTCTCAAAAGCCAAGATCGGGCCTGCTGATCTGTGAGAAAGAAACCTTCCAATTAAGAACAGAGATGTTGAAAATATAAGAGTCCAGATTATAAAAATACTCAGAAAAGAGGAAATATAGTGTTTTTGAATTTCAGGTGTCACAGTTTGGAAATTAAATTCATCAAAAATAACTTTAATAAAAGTATAAGAAAAGACCCCTAAGATAAGAGCAAACCAAAGGCTTACTGACGTAATAGTAAGGCAGTATTTTATCTGGTATTTTGGATTGATCCAGAGTTTTTTGCGAGCATTATGAGTCGGCCATAGCTCTTCTCCATATTTAAACAAGGAGTAAACGACTAGGATGTACCCAACCCACTGTAGAGAATCAGCTAGATTAAAGACAGGACTAAGGCCTATGTCTTTGTTCCCAAGAACAATAAAGTCGACAACATATCCAAATCTAATTCTATCAATGACATTACCAAGTATGCCACCAAGTAGAAAAGATAAGCCAAGTCGTAAAGGAAGTGCTTTTATTGGGAGAAAGTATTGAACTATTGCGTATATAAAAACTAGAAATGCCCCGCCAGTAGCAAAGCTAACAATACGTAAAATAGGTGGAAGGTCAGAGTAAGCTCCTAACATAGCCCCAGGGTTCTTATGGAATACAAAGCCACCCCATTTAAACCAATGTGGTAATTGATTCAGGGAATTTATGATAGCAGATTTAGTCGCAAAGTCGATAAACCATACTATAAGCACACATCCAATAACGAGAGTCCAATCTGATTTTTTCACTTCTTTAGAGTAGCAAAAGAGTGGTCAATACCCAAAAATGTGGATGAAATCCTCACAAATAGGCTAGCGCTTTATTTTAGTTTTAAGCAAAGGCCTAAAACTTCCTTGTGGGTCTAGGATGAACTGCTCTATGCGTTTATGTTTAACAGCCACAAGAGTATTTCTCCATAAGGGAATAATAGGATAGTCAGCAAAAATCTGTTTTTGAACCTCTTGATAAAGTGCAATACGTTCGTTGGGGTCTAGAGTTTCTTCGGCTTTCTCTAATAATATATCTACGTTTTTGTTGGCATAATGTCCTCTATTTCTGCCAGGAGGAAACTCTTTAGAATGAAAAGCGATGCCGTGTATGTCTGGATCAAAAACCCCGACCCATCTCATAGAGGCAATTTGAAAGTTTCCTTTTTTGATATCTTTAAAAAAAGTACCCCAGTCATAACTTTTTAAAGTAAATTCAAAACCTTTAGGTTTAAGTTCCTGAATAAGAATTTTCATGTTTTGGATAACCTGGCTATTCTGAGAGGTCTTAATTTCAAAAGAGGGCATAATATGATCAGGTTTGCCTTCTGTTGAGTGGGGTATTGAAGTTGGGTCTAAATTGACATAATAGGGATTTGACGGGTTTAAGAGCGAAAAAGCAGGATGAGCAAGGCCTTCAAGACTGAGTCTTGTTATCTTTTCTCTTGGGATAGCATTATGAAGTTTTTGTCTGACATGGAACTTTTTAAGCTCAGGATCTCTTAGGTTCAGTAGCAAGTAATTTGTCGAGAGCCCTTCAGTTTCTATGATATCAAATTGGGCATTCCGTTTTAAAGATAAGATTTTAATGGGAGGCAGTTCATCTATAGCAAGATCAATTTTTTGTTTGTGAATTTTTAAGTATTTAGTGAAAGGGTCCTTGGCCACTAAAAAATCTAAATAAGGAATATGAAGCTGAGGGTCTTTGGCTTTTAATAAAATCTTACTATCAGTCAAAGAATCAAGTATATAGGGGCCTGTCCCAATGAGTTGGGTTGGTAAGAGTTTTTCTGAGGTGTTAAAAACCGCTTTTGGTAATACTTTGAGAACGGGTAAATCTGCTCTTAGGAATTTAATAGGCGATTTCAGTAAAGAGAAGCTTAGAATAAGGTCCGTTGTTTTTGGATCTATGGTGCATTTAGGGTTTTGAATGTTTTTAAAAGCTAACTTAAAAGGAACTTCTTTTTTTTGATAAGCCTCTATACTAAAGATTAAATCCTCACAGCTTAATTTAAGTTCATCGGAGAATTGAGTATGAGATTTGATCCAAAATTTGAGGTTTTTTTGATTTTGTTCCCATTTATAAGCTAAAGAAGGCGCAACTTGGAGTTTATGGTCTAATGTAACGAGTGATTGAAAGATAAGGTCTGAGAATTTCATACCAAAAGCATCTACAGCAAATCTAGGATCCCATTTCTGGGGTTTCGCTCCGATTAAAATTCGCATACGATCAGAGGGGAGTGATTTGGAAGAAGGATTTTTTCCACAGCTTGTCAGGTAAAAACTCGAACATAGGAGTAGTAAAGTGAATCGGAAGCTAATTTTAGGCATATGTGTTTTCCTCTTCTCATTTCAGTCGCTAGCTAAAATATATCAGAAGCATGGTTTAAAACAATCTGAAGTCAGTTTTTTTGTTTATAAAAAAGAAAAGGGAATTTGGATTTCAAAGGCAGAGCAAAACTTAAAGCAAATGAGAACGCCAGCAAGCCTATCTAAACTGTTTACGGCTGGAGCTATTCTAGAAAACGAAAGCTTTCATGAAAATATAAAGAGTCGATTCACTGTGGATCAGCTAAGCTTGTCTGATGGGGCTCTTAAAAAACCTCTTTATTTTATTGGAGGCGGGGACCCCGTTTTTGTAAGTGAAAAGTTATTTATGTTGGTCCAGGGTTTGAATAAATGGGGGATTAAAAAAATCCAAGGCCCTATTATAGTTGATTCAACCTATTTTATTAAAACAGATGGCGGCACAAGAACAACCGATAATGAAAGAGCCTACAGTGCTTACACATCAGCGGCCTCATTTAATTGGAATACAGTGACCTTGGAAGCTTTTTATCCAGAGCCATTTTTTGCTCCAAAATTAACAACACCAGCACATGTTAAGGACCTAAAAATGTCTTCAAATTTAGAAACAGGTAGAAGAACCCAAGTTCATGTCACTGGAAATTCGGATCAAGGCTTTGCAATGTCAGGAAAGGTTAAGAAAGGGGATTCTAAAAAGGTTTATAGGAGAGTTCGAAATCCAGATATTTGGTTGGGACAAAATATTATTCATCTATTAGAAAACTCTGGGATACAGGTTTTAGATAAAAGAGTTTTATTAAAAAAAGCTCCTACCAATGGAGTTGTTTTAAGTGAAGTCGGAGTTGATTCTAATTCTGATTTGATAAATCCACTTATGAAATACTCTAATAATTTTATTGCAGAAATGTTAGCTCAAGGTTTGAGTGTACAATCTGGCGGAAAAGGTAGAGTGACTCATGGTGTGCAGCTTATTAAAGCACATACAGGTCGATATGGAATAGGTTCTGATAAACTTCATTTTTTAAGTCCTTCAGGATTAAATAAAAATAATAAAGTCACTATGGGGAGTCTTAAAGATTATTTAATTCGTGTGCGAGATAAAAGTTCATTTTTTCCTGAGTTTTTAGCAGCTCTTCCAGTCAGCGGAAGAGATGGTACTTTAAAGACTCGAATGAAAAAGGCTCCTTTTAAAATAAGAGGTAAAACGGGTTTACTAAATGGAGTTGCGGGTTTAGCAGGTTACGCCAATTCAGATGCCAGCATTGTTTTTGGAGTAGTTGTGAATGCTTCCTCTGGTAAGCAGTTTAAAGCCATGAACTTTATTGATGAATGGGCTGTAAAAGAGCTTTCAAAGTGGGTGAAGCCTTATTAAGAAGAAGATAAAACTTTTAAAGACTTCAAAGGGTCCTAAAAGCCTCTGGGTAAGTCCTAGCAGGCCTTAGGTCTTAATGCGTCACATGTCATGGAAATTTCAATTAAGAGGGATTAAAGTGAGAAGCCCTCTTAATTATATCAAAGGAGATTAACATGGGACTTTTTAGTTTTGTAAAAACTGCAGGTAATAAAATTTTTGGTGGAGCTTCTGATGAAGTAGCTAAGCAAACAAAAATTACTGAGTTTGTAACTGATTTAGGTCTTGGAGTACAAAACTTCTCACCTACAGTGAAGGGTGAAACAGTTTGTCTTGAAGGCGAGTGTACTTCTTTTGAAGAAAAAGAAAAAATAGTTTTAGCTGTTGGTAATCTTGATGGTATCGAAAGCATTGATGATCAGTTAACAGTTCCAGGTGTGGAAGAAAATACAGCTGCAAACTTTTACACAGTTCAGTCTGGTGACACTTTAGGTAAAATTGCTAAAGACTTTTATTCTGATCCTTCAAAGTACCCAGTGATTTTTGAGGCTAACAAGCCGATGTTGTCTCACCCAGATAAAATCTATCCAGGTCAAACTTTAAGAATTCCAACTATTTCTTAATAGTATTTATTTCATTTTCAGCCAGAGGTTTTCTGGCTGAAAATAGATGTACGCTAATGAAGAGTCTTTAGTTAAAGTTTGTAATTTTAGCGATATATGGCAAATGCCTGTAATCATTTTGATAATCTAATCCATACCCAACAACAAAATCATTTTCGATTTCAAAACCAACATAATCTATATCGTAAGGTACTCTTTGTGCTGCTGGTTTATGCAAAAGGCTTACTGTTGTTACCGAGTGAGGCTGATGAGACTTAAGGTGTTGTTGTAAAAACTGCATCGTAATCCCCGAGTCCACAATGTCTTCCACAAGAACAACAGACCTATCTTTAATGGGGTTGTAGAGATCTAGAGTTATTGAGACTTCTCCAGAAGAAGTTGTGTTGTTCCCATAACTCGAGCATCCAATAAAATCACAGGTCATATCACCATCAAATTCACGAATGAGATCAGAGAAGAACAAAAAAGCACCTTTAAGAACGCAAATAAAATGAGGGTTGTGCTTGCCTTCAAATTGTTTTTTTAACTCTTTAGCTAGTTCTTTAGTCCTGGCTTTAAGTTGTTCTTCTGTAATAAGTTTTTCTAATTTTAAATGTGCTTCTTTCATTGAGAAGGGCCTCTCGTTATAGTTTAAGAGTTAAAAATATGACTTTTAGTGGGGAGTTTTCAAGTCCTGTCTCATATCTTAAAAAAAATAGCCGATAAGTGGTAATAGGTGGGAGATCGTGGTATCCACCACGAGTTTTTTTAAGGATTTGAGGAGTTTATGGGGCAGTTTCAAGGACACTTTTACGGTAAGGTAGATGCGAAAGGACGAATTGTCCTTCCGTCTGGCTTAAAAGTGTCTCTTTCTGAGACGTCAGACTTTTTTATGACCAATAGTCTTTCTCAAGAAAAGCCCTGTCTAGACGTCTATATTTCTTCATCTTGGAAAAAAATAGTAAAGCAGTCTGAGTCTTGGGATCGATGGGACCCAGATGTTCAGCTTTATAAAAGGTTTTATTTAGCAGCAGCTCAAGAGATGAGCCTTGATTCTCAAAATAGAATCCGCATTCCTTCAATTTTTCAAGACCATTTAAAATTAAATAAAGAGGTCTTAATCATTGGAATGGGGGAGAAATTTGAGATATGGAACCCTGTACATTGGGATGACTTAAAAAGCCAAATGTCTGTTAAGTTTGATCAAATTTTAAAAAACTTATCAAACCTTCAAAAGCCAGGAAGTAAAGCATGAGTTTGGTTCATATTCCCGTTTTATTAAATGAAGTTTTAGATTCTTTTAAGGACTTAAAAGAAGGGTCTCGCTTTGCTGACTTAACCTTTGGTCGTGGTGGACATTTTAAAGAACTTATAAAACAAAATAGTTCTTTGGCCTACCTAGCAGTTGATCAAGATGAGCAGGCCATATCGTGTGCAGTAGAATTAAAAAAAGAACTGGGACAACCTGAAGAGCTTTTAAATGAATCCTTTTTTACTTCATTTAAAAATTTACCTGATGAGTGGAAAGCATGTGATGGAATATTAATGGATTTAGGCGTGAGTTCACCTCAGCTTGATGACCCTAAAAGAGGCTTTAGTTTTTACGAAGATGGGCCTTTAGATATGAGAATGGATCAACGACAAGAGTTAACAGCTGAATCATTATTAGCGGAAGCTTCTAAAGAAGAGCTTGTTCATATTTTTCATACGCAAGGTGAAATTAGAAAACCATATAGAGTCGTGGACCGCATTATAGAAAGAAGAGAAAAGGGCAAGGCCGTTCAATCGACTTTAGAGTTATCTGAACTCATTGAGAGAACAGATGGTTGGAGAAAAAAGGGACATCACCCGGCAACAAAATACTTTATGGCTTTAAGGCTCGTTGTGAATCAAGAGATCAACGAACTTAGAGAGGCTCTTAATAATTGGATCGATGTTTTAAGTCCAGGCGGAATATTAACAGTTATAAGTTTTCACTCCTTAGAAGATCGAATCGTAAAGCATACTTTTAGAGACAGTACTTTAGGTAAACCAAAATTTAAAAAAGTGATTATCCCTTCAGATGAAGAGATTAAAATGAACCCGCGCTCAAGAAGTGCAAAACTAAGAATTTTTATTAAAAATACTGAAACTGCAGAGAAGTCAGCAGATGAAGTGTTAGCAGAGGAGACCAAAAAATGGAATTGAAAAAGTCTCTCAAGAGTTTTATGAAGGATTTTGTTCCTAAAGCTTTATTGAGTTTAATTGCGTGTGGATTTTTATTTACCCTATCAGGTGTTAGTATCTACAAAAGACATCTAACTTATGACATTCATAACCTTCAGAGCCAAAAGACCTCTCTTTTAGAGGCTAAAAATAAGTATCAACATGAGTTAACAAAAAGCCTTGAGCCTACTTTGTCTAAAGGTCATTTTACTCATGGAAGATTAAAACAATCTCAAGTTTTACATATTATTCGTTTAGATCAGGGGTCGTCGAGTTATGAATCTCTTTAGATGGAGGCTAGTTGTATTATTTATAAGCCTTTCATGGTCTGCTTTAGTTTTTAGAGCGGCGCAGCTTCAGCTTACTCAAGCCGCACCAAGTGCTCTTTCTGATAGAGCAAAAAAGCAATTTTACTCAACGAAGCCATTGCAGCAAATGCGTGGAACTTTATTTGATGCTGAGGGTTTTCCTCTTGCTTATGATATACCAGCCTATTCTCTTTTTATTGATCCATCGCGTGTGCAGGCTCCAAAAGAAGTAACAAGACAATTGTCAGCTCATATAGGTTTAAGTCGAAAAGTTTTAAATAAAAAATTGAAACAAAAGAATAAAAAATTTGTTTGGATCAAAAGAAAGCTATCTCAAAACCAAATGGAAACTATTAAAAGTTTAAACTTAAGGGGCCTACATTTCAGAAAAGAATATCGTAGGGTTCATTCTTTGGAAGAATCAACGAACGCACTTTTAGGAAAAGTCGGATTAGATCATACAGGTTTAAGTGGGCTAGAGTATTCATTAGATCAAAAACTTTTACAGAGACCTAAGAGTTATAGATCTTACCTTAAAGATGCTAGAGGAATTCCCTTATTGGATAATTTCTTTTTTTATATGAGACAGCACCAGTCAAAAGATCTGACCTTAACTATTCATTCAGATATTCAGCATAAACTGTATGAGGAAGTAAAGTCTCAAATAGAGGAAGTACAAGCTAAGGCAGGATGGGGAATTATTTTAG
>CALGNA010000149.1 GCA_937958795.1 uncultured Bdellovibrionales bacterium
CCTGATGAGTGGGGGAGGCTTTGGCCTTCTGCCTTTATACCCATCGGAGTCTCTGAGGAGTTAAAAAAGCACGGTCCCTTAGTAAAGGCTTTAGATTACTTTAAAGAACAAACAGCTATTGAGTGGATTGAGCTACAGCCAAACCAAGATGGAATTACATTTATTAAATCAGATAATTGTGCTTCCTATATTGGGCGTGTTGGTGGTCATCAACCTATTTACTTATCAGAAAAGTGTGGCTTTAAAGAGATTTGTCATGAAATTTTACATTCTCTTTTTGCAGTTCATGAGCATTCTAGATCCGATCGTGATTTATATATGAAAATTCTTTGGGAAAATATTGAAAGAGATAAGTGGCATAATTTTGAAATTCTTCCAGAAGAGGCTATTCATGGCTACACGGGTTCCGTTTTTGCCTACGACTCCGGGTCTGTGATGATGTATGAGCCGACGTTTTTTTCTAAAAACGGAGAGCCTACATTTGAAGAGCTTAAAAGAGAGTACCGTGGCTTTGAGGGTGAGTGTCTTGGTGAGATTGATAAAGAAAGGCTAGATTATCTTTATGGCTCTTAAGACTCTCTGAGTTTTAGGAATTGGTTTGTTAAGAGATGCTTTTCTTTCTTGATGAGTCTGAGGTCCTTTGTTAGCTCTGTTAGTGAAACTATAGTAAACACTGGAGTAAGGATGAGCCCTCAAGACTTTAGGTATTCTAATGATAAGAACTTATTTGATTTGTATCTACAGAACCCAAAAGTTATTCAGATAAAAGAGAAGATCAAAAATCTTGTCTCTGGTTACGGTATGTCTCATACCAGAAACCTTTATGCACATTCTGTACAACTACAACCAGAAATTTACCCTGACATATTTAAGTCCTTAAACGAAACTTGTAAAGCTTTAGGTTTTAAGGAAACAATAAAGGTGTTCATAAATCAATCTCCTTTTTTAAATGGATATTGTTTTAGAGATGCCTCTGGCAGTCCAATTATGGGTCTTCATTCTGCTTTAGTTGAAAAGTTTACAGGTGACGAGTTAAAATTTGTTATGGGGCATGAGTTAGGGCATTTGATGTTTGAGCACTCAGAGTTGCCTATGCCCATCATAGCTCAGTTTAGAGACCCAAAGGGTGAAACTCTACTAAAAATTGAGTCTATTATAGAGTTATTTGTTTGGAGTCGGGCTGCTGAAATTTCTGCAGATAGAGCAGGGTATGCAGCTATTGGTAACTTAGAAGCCTCGGTTAACGCCTTATTTAAACTCTCAAGTGGATTAAGTCGTCAGATTACATTAGAGCAAGCAAAAAAGTATCTGACTCAAATTGATGCTTTTCAGTTTACGCCATCTTCTAGTCAGGCAGCTCTTGATCCTCAGAATAAAAGCTTGGACTGTTTTCAGTCGCATCCTTTTTCTCCTTTAAGGATTCAGTCTTTGTTTTTGTTTGACGAATTTTATAATGGAAAAATAAAAAAAGAAGATTGTGATCATGCTGTTTCTGAGTACCTAGGAGTTATGAAGCCAAAGTATTTATCTTTAGATGATCCTGGGTCTAAACTGTTAAAATACTTTTTGGGCTATGCTGGATACGCTCTTATGCATATTGATTCTAAAAATGAAAATGTAGAACAAGAGTTTTTAGCCTCTTTAATTGGAAAAGATAGTATCGATGACATATCATTTGAGAAAGAAGATTTTGTTCAAAAACGTGTTGAGGTTTTGATTGCAGATATTATAGAAAAGTGTTCATCACATCAGATTATGAATATGCTTCTTCATCTTTGTTTGTTGGTGAATGTAGATGGGGAGCATACACAGGAAGAGACTCAACTCCTTCAGTCCTATTTTGTGCGCCTTGGTTCCTCGGAGCAAGCCTGTGTGAGTTTTCTGGCTAGTATCAGAAACTCATTGGATTAATATTTTATGAAGTTATTCCTAGTATTTGTGTATGCATTAATGTTTTCGTTTCAAATTTATTCAGATGAACAAATAAATAGTAATCACTTTATCCCTAGTTCGATAATTTTTTATAATTGAATTTATTTCATAACATATTGTTTAATTCCCTGTGTTGAATATGAAGAGTCTTAAGTTAAATTAAATTAAATTAATTTGAGGTTTGGATGTTTCCCCAGAGAAGTCCTTTTATAAGCATAATTATCTATTTCTTGTTCATATCTTTATGTTTTGAATCACATGCTGATGTAAACTCTAGGGTGTATTGGGAAAAAACAGTTGTACCTATTGCAAGGGATAGGGCATGTGAGTTGGCAAAAAGTGGTGAGTTGTCAGCTAACTATGATATATATTGGCATGCCATTAAAACGCATCTGGTAATTAAATCTATAGTATTAAATAAGATTATTGGTCAGAGTATTTGTGATGATTTATCTCATTCAAATTATAAGTTGGACTTTAGGTTTGAAAATAGTTTTACAAATATTCAGTGTGCACAAAGAGAGCGTTCAGGTGTTCTAACCCAGGCGTTTGTATCAGGTAATCCAAGTAATTTGACTATTAACATATGCCCTATGGGTGAGAAGTTGGCTTATGATGACCCTAGTCAAGGAGCGGCATTGTTGCTACATGAGCTTTATCACGTAGCAACTGGTGTAATACCGTACATAGATACTGAAGAGTGTGCAGCAGAAGCTTATAGCTTGCTTGTTTTTTCAGTTACTGAAAATACGGTCTTAGACCCTGTGCCACATCCTTATATTATAAGATGTGGTTTAGAGGGAAAATTTCAAAATTTAATTGATATATCTAATGGGAGATAAATAGTTTATGGGGATCATGGTTGAATTGAGCTGGTTTAATTGATCTGGTTTAAATGAACTTATAAATTAATTTTTTTGTCTTCCTGTTGAGGTGTTTTGATTGTTGCAACACCATCAAGCACTTCTTGTTCGCCTAAAAAAATAAAGCTAGTACAGCCACGTTTTTTAGCTTTTTCAGAGAGTTTGTTTGCTTTGCCTTCATAAATTTCGCAAGTTTTATTGGCAGCTCTGAGTTTGCTTGTAAGACGTAAAGCTGCCCCTTGGGCTTTTGGATCTAAGATCAGAACCCCAATTTTTGGTTCTACATCAGTTACTGTTTTTGTTTTTGTATTATTAATTTCTTGCTTGAGTAACATAAGTCTTTCAAGACCCGCTGCCCATCCAATGCCTTGTAATGTGGCTCCGCCCATTTGCTTTGTCAGTTTGTCGTAACGTCCTCCGGCAAGGACGGCACTTTGGGTGCCTAGTTTGTCTGTTGTCCATTCAAAAACAGTGTGTGAATAGTAGTCTAAGCCTCTGACAAGTTTTGGATTTATTGTATAAGGGATCTTCATTTCGTCTAGTAGAACAAGTACTTTTTTAAAATGACTTTGAGATTCTTCATTTAAAGAGTCAGCAAGCTTTGGTGCATTGGTAACTATGTCCTGGTCTTCGGGTGCTTTAGAGTCTAGAATTCTGAGGGGATTGGTATCTAGACGGCGCTGACTGTCATCACTTAGTTTTTCTTTTAGAGGTTCAAAGTAGGCTACCAAAGTCTGTTTATAGGCTTCGCGTGAGTCGTCATCTCCAAGAGTATTGATCTCTAGTTTGCAAGAAGCATCAAGGTCTAGGGCCTTTAGAAAAGCATGGCTTGATTGAATGACTTCTGATTCTGAGAGAGCTGTGCTTGACCCCAGGCGTTCGAGTCCAAACTGATGAAACTGACGCTGTCTCCCTTTTTGTGGGCGTTCATATCTAAACATTGGGCCATAGTAGATCATTTTTAATGGAAGTTCGCGGCCTAGTTTATGTGTGGCAATTAATCTAGCTATGCCTGCTGTGCCTTCTGGCCTCAGGCAGAGCCACTCTTCTTTTCTGTTCTGGAATCGAAACATCTCCTTGTGAACAATGTCTGAGTCTTCTCCAAGGCTTCGGTCAAAGACAGACGCCATTTCTACGCAAGGAGTTTGATAGAGCTTGTATCCAAAGAGCTCCATGGCTTTAAGGCCTGTATCGCATAGCTCATGAAGTTGAGAGGCGATTGGTGGAAGGAGGTCGTAAAAGCCTCTTGGGGGTTGAGTAGCCATTGAGTGATCCTTTGCGTATTCTATAGGCGGTCTTTCGTCTTAGTTAAAGCTGACATGAAATACTCTTTAAGACAATTTGTTGTTAGGTTCTAAATAGTGAGTTGAAATCAGTTCAGAGATACTTTAATTTGTGACAAAACTATCATCATCTTTTGAGGAAGCTAATGGCAAAAAAAACAGCAAAAAAGAAAGTGGCTAAAAAGAGAACAGCAAAGAAAAAAACAGTGAAAAAGAAAGCATCCAAAAAAGCTATTGGTAAAAAAGTATCGAAGAAGAAGCTTGTCAAAAAGAAGGCAGTAAAAAAGAAGCTGGCTAAAAAGAAAGCAGCTAAGAAAAAAACAGCCAAAAAAACAGGAGCTAAAAAGTCGACTTCGAAAAAACGACTTTCCAAAAAAACAGTCGCAAAAAAGAAAACAACTCGTAAGAAAGCATCTAAAAAAAGTCTTACAAAAAAGAAACCTATAAAGAAAAAAGCTGTTACAAAGAAAACGTCTACTAAAAAAGTTTCTCAAGCTTCAAAGTCCAGTCTTAAGCTAGGCGAGTACGTTCCTTCTTTGTTGCTAGATGTAACCGGCTCAAGTAAAGAATTTTCCCTTGCGCAATCCTATAAAAAGTACCGAGTTCTGTATTTTTACCCCAAAGATAATACTCCCGGTTGCACCCTTGAGGGACATGATTTTACAGATCATTTGAAAAAATTTAAAGCATTAGAGACAGAAGTTTTTGGAGTTTCTAGGGACAGTTTAAAATCACATGAGGGTTTCAAGGCTAAGCAAGCCTATAAACATGAATTGATTTCGGATCCGCAGGAAGAACTTTGTCATATTTTTGGAGTTATGAAAGAGAAGTCTTTGTATGGCCGCAAATACGTTGGTGTCGATCGAAGTACATTTATTATAGATCCCGATGGCATGCTAGTTCACGAGTGGCGATCTGTAAAAGTGAAGGGACACGTTGAGCAGGTTTTAGAAAAGTTAAATGAGTTGACGGAATCTAAAAAGGGTGGGCTTTTTTCTAATTTAAAAGGCCTTTTTTAGTTCTGAAACTAAGGAATTAAAAACTCTATGAAACTCAAGTATGATATATCTCCAGTCATAAGCCCTGAATTAGCTGTTTTTCCAGGTGATTGTTCTTTTTCATCTGAAGAGCTTTTGGGATGGAAGACAAAAGACCATATCAAGTTAAGTTCATTTAGAACAACAGCACATATTGGTGCTCATGCAGATGCATCAGACCATTATCATGTCGACGGAATTTCAAGCGACCAACTAGAGCTGGGTCCCTATATGGGGCCTGTTTTAGTATTAGATCTAAGTAGTCGTTTTGAAAGGGTGTATAAAGAACACCGTGATTTACTTGTGTCGGATAAGCCGTCTGGTAAGCCTAAGTTCATATCTGATAATAAAGTCTGGAAAAGTGAATTTGAAATTAAGTTAGATCATTTTGCATCTCAAGCAGCAGAAGGTGGAGTCTTTGATCTTTTTGTAAAAGAGCATTCATCGGGACGTATTTTATTTAAAACCAAAAGCTATGACCCATATATGTGGACAGATTTTTTCTGCTACTTTGCGCCAGATGTCGTTAAGTTCTTAGCCAGACACAATATAAGCTTGATTGGAATAGATACTCCATCAGTAGACTGGAGTGGATCAAAGGACTTACTTGCCCATCAAGAGCTTTATAAGTCTCATATGAGAGTCTTAGAAGGTTTAGATCTGTCGAAAGTACCAGAAGGCTCATATAATCTAATAGCCTTGCCATTAAAGCTAAAAAATGTTGAAGCTAGTCCTGTAAGGGCTATACTCATATAGTCCTTAAGATAGGACTGTATATGAAAAATTATTTGAGCAGGTATATAAATATTTTTTGTTTTTTTAAAAAAAGAGTCATCTCAGTTTTTTTGTTTTTGTTTGTCGTGACTTCTGGTGCATTTGCAAACTATGAGGACAATGTTGAATCTGCAGGTGATTGGATCCAAATGGGAATCCCAATAATTGCATTAGGTGCTACCTTTTTTGAAAAGGGTGATGAGCAATGGTATGGAAGTCTGCAAATGGCAGAGTCTTTTACTGCGACATTCTTGGCTACTCATGCATTGAAGAGGGCAATCAATAGGCAGCGTCCTAGTGGTGGGGGACATTCTTTTCCGTCAGGACATACTTCGGCTGCATTTCAGGGGGCTTCATTTATTCACTTTAGTTATGGTATTAAATTCGCAATACCAGCCTATTTGGGCGCTGCATTTGTAGGATATAGTCGGGTTGAGGCAGATAAGCATTATGTGACCGATGTTCTAGCTGGAGCTGCTTTGGGTGTTTTGGGAAGTTACTTTTTTACAACCCCTTATAAAAATACTACGATACAGCCAGTTGTTGGTGTAGACTACTATGGAATAAATGTAGGTCGAAGTTTTTAATGGTTGCTTTGATTTTAAGTCAGTAAAGCTTTGCCCCTATGTTCCCACTTAAGAGAGTTTAAAATGTTAGAGATAAAGAATAAGGCTGCTAATATAGGAATGAAACTTAGTATAGCGGCTTTGATAATATGTTCGTCGATTTTTGCGATAGCAGGTGAGCTTAGGTTGTCTGGTTTACTTGGGTACAACGAAACCTTCAACGGTGAAGTAGATTATACAAATGGTGTTGAAAAAATTAATTTAAAAAATATAAGCTGGGATGGTGAAAGTTTTAAAAACCCTCTCTATTATAATGTTGGACTGACTTATTATTTTAACTTTAAAAATGGCCTCATGTTTGATTTTACTCATGCTAA
>CALGNA010000150.1 GCA_937958795.1 uncultured Bdellovibrionales bacterium
CCAATTTTATCTAAGTGCAACTTAGCTACTTTTTCATCTAGCTTTTTAGGCAATCTAAAAACACCAACTTCATATTTATCAGGATTCTGCCAAAGCTCTAATTGAGCAATAACCTGATTTGTAAATGAAGCACTCATTACAAAAGATGGATGTCCTGTTGCACAACCAAGGTTTACCAAGCGGCCCTTAGCTAAGACAACAATATGTCTTCCGTTTTCCATTGTATGTAAATCAACCTGAGGTTTAATTTCTCTGACTTTAGAGTTTTCATTTAACCACTTCATATCAATTTCAATGTCAAAGTGACCGATGTTGCAAACAATGGCTCCGCTCTTCATATTTAAAAAATGTTCTTTTTTAATAATGTCACAACAACCAGTAGCTGTTACAAAAATATCAGCTCTCTTACTGGCCTCTTCCATTGTTACAACTTCATAGCCTTCCATTGCTGCCTGAAGAGCACAGATAGGGTCTACTTCTGTTACTAAGATACGAGCGGCTTGGCCCTTTAAAGACTGCACAGACCCTTTACCAACATCACCATAACCAGCAACACAAACAACCTTACCTGAAATCATAATGTCGGTAGCACGTTTAATGGCATCTACTAATCTCTCACGACAACCATATAAATTATCAAATTTTGATTTAGTCACAGAATCATTAACGTTAATAGCAGGAATTTTAAGTTCACCCTTTTCAAACATTGTTACTAAGTGATGAACACCTGTTGTTGTCTCTTCTGTTACTCCAATAACATCTTTTAAAAGATGAGCATATTGTGGCTCATGCATCATAGACGTCAGGTCGCCACCGTCATCTAAAATCAAGTTATATCCAGAGTCCCAGCCTTCAATGGTTTGCTTTACACACCATACATACTCTTCTTCTGTCTCGCCCTTCCAAGCAAAGATAGGAACTCCACGTGCTGCCATTGCTACTGCAGCATGGTCTTGAGTTGAGTAGATATTACAAGAGCTCCAACGAACCTCTGCACCTAAATCTAAAAGGGTTTCAATTAAAACAGCTGTTTGAATCGTCATATGAAGACAGCCTGTAATCTTAGCGCCTTTTAACGGGTTTTGACCCGCATACTCTTCACGAAGAGACATAAGACCGGGCATCTCAGCTTCAGCAAGAGAAATCTCTTCTCTTCCATAGCGAGCTAATCTCTCAAACTCTTTTGGGTCATTCATTGCAGCTTCACAGACCTTGTAGTCAGAAAAGCCAGTTACCGTTGGTATTGTAGTCGTTGAAGCCACCTGAACCTCCATTTGATTCTCCTCATTATGATATCAAAAATCTTTGATTAAGAAGCTAAAGTAGAGGCGATGACCTGACAAGAGAATAAGGCAAAAAGGGCATAGAAAAGCTATTCAGTAGCGCTACCACTAGAAGCACTAGCTTCAGGTTTAGGAGAACCGCTAATACCTGCACTGACTGTCTTTGGGTTAGAGAAACTTAGAGTGGCTAGCCCTGACTCAACTTTTACAAGAGGCTTTATATTATGACCTCTATCTTTCAAAGATTTAACTATTAATTCAATATTTTCAGAAGTTACACTATACCTATCATGCAAGAGAACAACCCCTCCTTTGTTTTCGCAAATTTGATTTTGAATATCGTTCACCATCGTTTCAACTATCTGCTTCTTGGTTTCTTGATTGGCTTTTATATAAGACTCGTCATACTTCCAATCATTAGAATCCACATCCCATCCAATATGATAATCATAACTCTTGGCTATATCGCACTGCTTAAACCTTGCGTAAGTATTCCAACATGCACCGTAGGGGAATCTAAACAAATTAAAGGACTCTTCAACACCTTCAGAAACTTCATTTTTAGCACGCTCAATTAAGTCTTGGCTGTATTTTACATTATCTTCGACTGCTTCATAAAATTCTTTGTCTGCATGTGAAAAGTGATACTGCCCATGGTTTCCTACTGTGAAGAGGGGGTCTACCAATGCCGCCTTTACAGTATCTAAACCCTTAGACTTTTGATCTGCGGTTCTGCTAATATTTTTATCTGTAAGCCACTGCATTCTTTCCGGTGTCATTTCGTGCTTAAATTCATTTCTAGTGTCAAAATTTAGACCGTTAAAAAAAAATGCTGCGGGTACATTTTGTTCTTTTAAAACCTTCATAACATCCTCAGTACGATTATTATATGATCCTGTTTTATTAGGAAACAAATATGGTCCATCATCAAAAGTTAAAGCAACATCATAACCACTACACTCAATATTACTTAAGCCTAGTGAAGTTGGAATAAATGCTTTTTTCACCCAAACATATGCATCCTTACCATTATCACTAACAAGCATCATAACACCTGATGAATCCTCAGTGTCTTTAAAAACTTTTTTAATATCAAAACTCCTACTTTCAGTTAACACTTCCACTTGTGCATTATTACCTGATGAGCTGGGATAGATTATATCTGTCATTGATGCAGCTTTTCTCAACTTAGTACCCATAGGAATACTAATGCTTACAGGAGACTTTAATTCAATTTCTTCCAGACAAGCAGATTTATAGACTTTCAAACCACTTTTTGATTCCCAGCAATTTGCAAAACTTTGTGATAAAAATAAAAAAGATACCAAAATGACTGATAAGATTTTAGAAAACATAAAGCCCCCACTTTACCATTTACATAGCAAAAAGTAGGCCTACTAAAACTATTCAATAGTTAATAATTTCAGTACCTTAAATATGTACTCTATTGAGAATATCGCCACGAAACACTTATATGTCTAAAAAAAATACAAGATTCACTAAAACGAGATCGCCTCATCTCCATCCAAAGTCAGGATCTCATAGCCTTTATCTTTAATAAGGATTGTGTGCTCGAATTGAGCCGACAAACACCCATCATGAGTATGATAAATTTTGATATCAGAATCAGGAATAGACTCTTCTTTTAAGATCGTATTTTTAACATTCACCATAGGCTCAACAGTAATGCATCCCCACATTGGCAAAGACTGACCCTTTCCCTTTTTTCCAAAAGAGGGAACAAAGGGCTCATCATGAAACTTACGTCCAATGCCATGGCCACCAATGTCTTTCACAGCATAATAACCACTACGAGTGACAAACTTTTGAATAGCAAAGCCTATGTCACCTGTTTTTCCTCCAGGAGTAATAGCTTCAATTCCACGATGCATGGCCTCATAAGCAACTCGGGTCACATCTTTGGCTTCATCTGAAACAGCTCCTACAAAAAACGTAGCTGATGTGTCCCCATGAAACTCATCGACAATTGCAGTCACATCAATATTAATAATATCGCCGTCTTTTAAAATTTCTTTTTCTGTTGGGAGTCCATGACAGATACACGCATTAACAGAGGTACAAATACTTTTGGGGTATCCTCTGTAACCAAGAGGAGCTGATTTACCACCCCTAGAAGAAACGTAATCTTCCGCAATCTGATCTAACTCAGCGGTCGAAACTCCCGCTTTCACAAATTGACCGGTATGTTTTAAACAAGCAGCCGCTAAGCGACCTGCTTTTTCCATGGCTTTAATATCACTGGCTTGAGATGGTGTCATAACATGAGAGTTAACTGCGATCTCTAGAATTTGTCAAAATCTAATCAAATGTAAAACGATGTTGATGTTCAACTGGTATGAACTCACTCAAAATGGGTTTTAAGTTATCTAGTTCATCGTAATACTCATCTAGTAACAACCAAAACTGCTCTGAGTACATACGGGTTAATACAGAATCATTGCAGTCTATACCCCACGGCCTTCTAGCAGTGGAATAATCACCTTCATAACCAAAACTAATAGATTCAACACCACAATCTGGCATTGACCTTGTCGTGTATGCCAAGACAAACCCCTCAGTAGCCACACTTAGGTAAGCAAAACTCTCAACTTCTTGAATATGATCTAAGTAGCTTTTTAAGCGATTAGAGAAGTATGATTTAATACGATCCATTTCTGTATTTGAAAATCTCTCAAAAGGATTTATACCGTCTAAAACTGTTAATTCAAAAGCTAGGTGCAAGGAAAAATTAAGAATATGGGTTGAAGTTGAATGCATTAAGACTTCGTCTGAGACTCTAATTTGATTTCCGCCGTCACGCACACTTCTTAATTTTTCATTCAAGTGAACAGCAACAGCATTTGAGTATCTATCAATAGCACGACTTCCAAATGTATTATAATGAACAGACTGAACTTTGTTTACAACACGAATAGTCTCAGTATAAACACCTGTTCTTTCAGATAAATTTGAAAGATAGTACCAATCCATAACTTTCATAGGCTCAATATCAGTGTCCGTATCTATTTCAAACAAATTACGAGGCCCACTCGCTACTGTATACCCATCCGTCTTATAAAGCCTAGAAACACTCAGGTCTTTATAAACGGAAGACAATTCAGAGTCTATACTTAAAAACTTCGCCAAACTAACATACTCATCATAAATTTGCTCTATCGGCTTAACCCTATCTGGAGAATGTTTTTTTAAATACTTACGACTCGCAAATGAAACTCTATCTAATTTTTGCAACAATACTTTAACTGGGTCCAGTGATGTAAACCACTTTAACTTTGCTTGTGAAATTTGATTCTTATCTGTCTCATAAAAAGAGTAAAAATATGAATCATACTTGTCCATGAACTCATCATAATTATCTATGGATGAATCTTGTAAAACAAAACCTGTGCCAAACTCATTCTCTAAATCTTCATAGCTCTCTGGAAATTGAAAAAAGAATTCTACATCATTAATTTTTTGAACTTGAAACGAAAGTATCCTAAAATGCAATGCAGTTAAATTTAAATGAACCTTAGTTTGGCCTCCACTACTTAGAGAAAATGAATTGAATAAGTTCTGGCTTTTATCAATGTCATTTATTCCCTGAGTAAATCTATTTGTACCAACCTTTGCACTGACACGAAAAGCCCACTCATAATACTTTTGAAATATAATCTCATTACTTATTCTAACAACATCTACTGGATTAAGATTAACTTCAGAAACACAATCAAAGGAGAACTCACTTTGGACAAAATCACAAAATTTTACAGACCTCTCTGATTCGAGCTCCATTGACTTGAAATCAGAAATTGAACTAGAGAGCTTAAAAATATCTTTAATAAAAGTCTCTTTATCCAAATTAAAAAACTCTTTTCTTAAGTTAAACTCTTTTTTAATCATAGATCTAACACAATCAGAGTAAAACTGAGCTTGCAGAACAAACTCTGTTAATAACTCCATGTCAGTTAATTTTTTATAACTAAGATCCTCTACAAGGATATCGGAGCTTAAACTATCATAACTAGTGAATAAAAATTTAATTAAATCCAAGTCATAAGTAAAATAATCAATATAGCTATCAAATGTCTGACTATAATAGCTTTTTAAGCTTAGGTCTATTTCGGTGTTTTGATTATCTGGAGCCAAAATATTTATAAAATTAGTGTTTAAATCTGTACTAATATCAGTGTGTTTGGTCCCAAACATAATACTTTTATTAAAAAGGTCAAACGATAAGGATTCTAACATTGAATCTCTATTCGTTGAAGATGACGGGGCCTTTACAAGACTCTCAAAACTATAGCTTAGGGAACTTTGGCTACCTTCCAAATAGAGACAAATATCTTCTGGAGAAGAGGGACCAATTGGGTTAGAAAAACTAACTAACCTCTGCCTAAAGCTTTCGACTCTTTCAACATCAGGAGTTAGAGTTGCATCCATAATAGATTTTTTAAAGTCATAAGGATCTATAGCGTATATAATATATAACTTAGACTCGAAAAAAACCTTCCATGAATATAAAGAACGAACCGTACCTACTTCAAATCCAGAAAGCGTAAAAGGACCTTTTTTTAATTTGCTATTTAAAAAACTCAAATCAATCTTTCTTCGCCCGAGCATAAAACTTCTGATGATCATAACCAAAGGCTCTTTAACTAAAACAGCTGAGCTATCAGGGTTCAATCTTCTAGAGTTAGGCATAATATCTCTTTTTAAAAGTTCAAAAAAAAGTATGTAATAATGAGGCAATATATACTCATTAATAAAAGTATTTTGAACAAGCTTTTGAGAATACTTTACCTGAATCTCTTCCAACTCTTGGGAGTCAGAAAATAAGCTTAAAATTAAGTCCTCTCGTTGCTTTAAAAAAAACTGATAATCACTGCCTACTAAATCAAATACATACCTGATGTAACTAATAATTAGTCTATCAGAATACAAAGAGGCTCTTTTTTCAAAAAAATCACCGTAAGTCTTTCCTGATTTCTCATGTGACTTTAATATAAAATCACCCATTTGAAGACTAAATATTTTTTCCACTGAGCTTAAAAGTAAAGGCTCTGGATTTTGACGCAAAATTTTAACTGCAAACTCTTTAAGTCTTTGATCCTTAAAGTAGATATCAATCAAAAATGCTGTCTTTATCTCACTCTCTAAAAAACTTTCAGACTTATACTTGTTTAAAAAAATTTGATACGAAGCATTTAAAAATAAAGGGACTTCATGATTGCTGTTAAAGAGAAATACTAATACATCTAAAACAAGCCCCTTATTTCTTTGACTAGAACCTAATTTTTTCTCTAAGCTTAAAATATGATCTAAAGTTAAATCTCTGAAAATGTTATTTACAAAAACTTCGTACTCGCTAAACTCAATTTTTTTTAGAACTCTAAAAACTTGGTCTAGTAAAACCTCACATACTTCAGTACCTTCATTTTTTAAACACTCTGTGATAAAATTTATTATCTCATTTTTTTCAAATAAACTTATTTGTTCTCTTATTCCAAATAAGTTTAAAAATAATCCATAATTTCGGTAAAAAGAATAATCCTTAATAAACGAATCTAAATTGGAGTATGAAGTTCCCTCAATAGACTTGTATAAATCAATTAAAAAACTTTCTGAATTGTCAGAACTAAAAACCTTAAAACAACTGGATTTCTGGTTATCGGCACATCTATCTTTGAGTGCATTAAAGGTTTTTGAATATTCTATCAACCCTAGGTCTTCTGTATGTTTAGCATCAGCATTTCTTTCTAATAGACTCCGGACACTTCTACTCTCTGTTGGGCTAGGCTGGTTTTCCACCCCACCTGCTTGCCCAGACGAGTGATCTACAGAAGAACCTCGGAATTGACATCCAAAAAGAGATCCAAAAAGAGATCCAAGTATTAGTACAGAACAAAATACTTTAAACATTTACTCTATACTTCCATTAATCGGTGCAAATATATTATCTTTGACCTCTTGAGGAACTTGAAAATAGTCATAAACGAAGGATTTAGCTGCTAAGGGCCTCGAACATCTGTAGTCGCTTGTGTCAAAATCAACGTAAGGATAGTTGGTTTCACCTTCAAATGGAAAAATCCAACAATCTTCAAAAGCATCAACATAATTGACCGCTTTTTTAAACAAAAGCTCGTCATATTTTTGAGTAATTTTTAGAGGTGAATTTTCATCAAATTGTCCAAGAAAATCAAAACCACAGATTTCTGTTTTGTCATTTAATTGAGTAGCAATATCACAAACCTGATTTTCCAGTGTGCTTTCTTGATTATTTAATAGCTTGTCTAAAACTTTGACAGGCACGTTTGCAACCATTGGTAAAATATACTCTGCTTTAAGTAAATCTATTAACAAAGGAACGATATTTTCAAATTGACTACAACCATCAAGATTTTTTTTATCATCTAATATAGTTTGCACATCTCGATCACTATTTATACTCTTTTCAACTGACACTTTACATAACGCAAAATCTAGACCTACCTGGTACATCTCTCTAATTAAGTTAAATGAAGAATATTGTAGGTTTAAAAAGTTACGCCTCTTATCCTGATTTATAAATAGATCAGGGCTAATAAATATCTCAGACAAATCCTCATAATTGTTTAAAATACTCTGTGCTTCACCTGAACTTTCAATTAGACTCACCCCAAAAAAGTTCGATGTATTGGCACTATCTATATCTACAGCTGAAGAATCTGAAAACGTATTTAACAAATAATTTAAACCTGAAAACTCTCTACGGGTCGTATCAGAGACTTTTACAAAATAAGACTTCATTTGGAGGTCACTTGCACTTAGAAAAAGTTCATTTCTAACACTTAAAATATCTAAAAAACTTGGCTCGGAATACTTAATATCCCCCACTTGATCTTCAACTTCGGCAAATGCCTTTTCTACATGTTCTATTCTTGAAAAAGTATTGTTGTAAAAAAGCTGAATGAAACTTCTTTCAAATAACAAATGTGGGCTAACTAATTTTTTTGTCAATTCATGCAAGCAGTTTGTGGATTTTAAACCCGCATTTTTATACAGCAAACAACCAGGATCCAAAGGCTCAAGATTATCCCCGTTTAGGTCTCTAAAATAATCCAACAACCTATGCTTCGCATAAATTTGTTTTTTTACTTTATCATAAGTATAATTTAACTCATTTCCATTCATAAACCACTTAATGGGTTTAGATGAATCTACTGTTACAGGTCTATAATATCTTTGAGCATCAACCTTAGGGATTAACACAAGCTCAGATAGCCAAACCAGTGACTGTTCCTTAGAAGTTAAGTCTGAATCAATATCTAGGGCAATTGGGTCTCCTCCCCTAAAGTCAGCCAACTGACCACTTCCAAGCTTATTAATAATATCTAAACCATATGACAGAGGGATCACTCTCTTATCCACTTCTATATTAT
>CALGNA010000151.1 GCA_937958795.1 uncultured Bdellovibrionales bacterium
AAATAGAGTGGTGTACAAAATAACAAAAAGGTTTTTTGTAGGGGTTCTTTTCTCTGGAAAAAAAGCAGAGAAGAGAGTTTTTAAACTATAGTTTTCTTTAAACATCTTCATAACTCCTTAATAAGTGCATAAATTAGGCCAGGTATTTATGGTAAATGTGGCTGAAATGTTATCGGAAAGCCGTCTAATTACTTGAAAATGTGAGCCTTCAGGAGGGATTGAGGTGACAAAATTTATAAAAAAAACAAAAAATGTCACTTTTTAACGGATAAAAGTAGAGGGCCTTTAAGCTTTCTGTAGTGTATAGATTCAATAAAAGTTAAGCTTTAAGTATGAGATTGGGTTTACAAAAAACGATATCAAATCGACCACAAAATAAACTGAGCTTTCTTTATAAGAAAAACTCAGGCCAAATTGCTGTTGAGTATGTTTTACTCATGGTTGTCATTGTCTCTATTGCTTTTTTAATTATGAAGGCTTTATTGGGAACAATGAATTCGAGTACTGCAACTAGGCCTCAAGGTATTATTCCTAGAGTATGGGGTAATGTTGTACAAATGGTTGGCCAAGACTTACATGATGAGTGGTAAGTTATGCTGAGTTGTGAATTTTAGTTTTCTTGTTTTTTAAATAGAGTTAAAGTTTAGAATGGCAAATCTGCATCATAGTCCGTCGTCATAACAGTTGTGCCACTGTCTTTGGGTTTTGTAGCAAAAAGTTTTTCTTTTAATTCATTTAGATTTTGAACAGAACAAAGTCTGTGGTTCAAGTCTTTACTCAGTTTTTGAGAAACCTTTCCAGTGAAAAGTTCCTCAAAACCTTGGCGTGTTGATTCTTTAAGTCGTGCTTCTAAAAACGAAACAGGTCGGATTTCTCCGGTTAATCCAATCTCTCCTGAAAAACATATTTTGTTTGATATAGGCTGATTAAAAGCAGATGAGATTAAGGCTGCTGCAACAGCAAGATCAACAGCTGGTTCTTGAACACGAATTCCACCGGCTAAACTTACAAAGACATCATGCTGTGAAAGATCTAAGTTTAAATATCTTTGTAAAACAGCAAGTATTAAATGGAGCCTTTGCGGGTCAAATCCAACAACAGTTCTTCGTGGATGATGGAGTGAGCTTTTCGTGCAGAGGGCTTGAACTTCGCAAAGAAAGGGCCTGGTTCCTTCGACAGAAGAGAAAACACTTAGGCCCGAAGGTAAGATCCCATCGCGCTCTTCAATGAAAAGTTCAGAAGGGTTTGTGACTTCTTTTAAGCCTGAGGATGTCATTTCAAAAACGCCTAGTTCATGTGCTGGTCCAAATCTATTTTTTTGTGAACGTAAGAGGCGGTATTGTTGAGTGTGATCACCTTCAAATAATAAAACCGTATCCACCATATGTTCGACGACTTTAGGCCCTGCAATGGAGCCTTCTTTGGTAATATGTCCAACAGTTATAATAGCTATCTCTTGAGATTTTGCTACTTGCATAAGCATGTGAACACATTCTCTTACTTGGGCTACAGATCCTGGGCTTGAGCTTAGTTCTTCACAAAACAAAGTCTGAATAGAATCCACAATAACTAAGTCATAAGAGTTGTTTTGAAGTTCTTTTAAAAGGTGGTTGGTATTGGATTCACTCCAAATAGTCCAAGTATTGTGTGAAAGTCCAAGGCGTTGGGCTCTGAGGGCTGTTTGTTGGGTGCTCTCTTCTCCTGTCATATAAAGGACGTTTTTATTGTCTTTAGAAAGTGAGTTGGCTACGTGGAGGAGAAGAGTAGATTTGCCTACCCCAGGAGCTCCACCCAGAAGAATAAGGCTGCCTGGGACTAAGCCTCCGCCTAAAACACGGTTAAGCTCCTCCATATTTAGCTGCCAGCGATTTTTTTGTTCGTTAGCCAGGTTTTGCTTTAGAAGCTCTTCAATTTTTTGAGGCTTGGAGTGCTGATTAAGCCAAGTCGAGCGCTGAGCCGCTCTGTTATTGTTTTCAACAGGAGTTTTCTTTGCGATAACCTCTTCAACAAGGCTGTTCCATTCTTGGCATTCAGGGCATTGCCCCATCCACTTAGGAGCCTGACCACCACATTTTTGACATGAGTAAACTGTTTTTGATTTTGCCACGTCTTATGATATCACGCCCAAAATGGTGTTGGTCATGTGGAGGTCAGTCATGAGGGTTTTTTTTAACTTGCTACTTATATGTTCGATTTTTTCAGGGTTAGAGGCCTACTCTCAGGTTCAAGATTTTGAGCTTGGAAGTTCTCAGATAGACTTTGAGAATTCAGATTTAGAGATTTGGGGAGATCTTGTTCATGATAAGGTTTTTTTAGGTCAAAGTATAAAGTCAGAAGATTTTGTAAACCAAACGGGTTCTCAGTGGCTCAAAAATGGTTTAGGTCTGCAGTTTATTCAATATGGAAGTTCTTACTCTTTAACAACAACCAGTATGAGAGGATTTAGGTCTCCAGATATTATGGTTCAACTTGAGGGTTTAACTCTTAACAACCCCTATGATGGGGAAGCCACTTTTCATCGTCGTTCAACAAGTCCATTTGAGTCTGTATCTGCAAGATTTTCTAATCAAGCTGTTAATAGAGGTTCACAAGCTAGTGGTGGGAGCCTGATGTATTCTGTTAAAGGCAAAGAGGGTGATCATATTGAATTTGGCGTGGGGAGATATCAAACATTTGATACGAAGCTTTCGAGTCAGAATTGTAAGGATAGTTTTTGTTCTATTGTTAAAATTGGTGGACAGCAAACTAGTGGCTATTCAGTTTTAAAGGGTTCAGAAAAAGACGGTGGAAGAAACTTTTTTGGTGAGATATTATTGGAAAAGTATTTTGGAAAAAGAGATAAGGCTAAGTTCTTTGTATTTGGGTCTTCGATGTTGGCTGAGATTGATAATTGGGATAATCCAGCCATGCCTCCACTAGGTGATGCTTTAGAGGAACAGAGAGATAGTCAGTGGGGAGCTTTGTTAGCAAGGGAAAAGCAGTTTGGCTCTTTTGGGTCAGTAAAAGCACAAGCTTCATATTTATCTTACGACAGAGAATATAAAACAGAGACAGATATTTACTCTAAGTCTAATTCAGAGAGATACGAAATTCGGTTAAGTCACGATACAAAATTAGCTCAGTTAGGAAGTCTAAGTAAATTAAAATTCACCGAGGCTCTTGAGGGAGCGATGGAAACTCTAGATTATGAAGGTGAATCTCTGTGGTCTGGTTATTCTGAGTTTGATGTAGATGCTTATGATCTATTTAAATTTGCAGGCTCTGCTCGTTTAAGTTTGGAAACAAAATCATATGAAAATAAGCTAAATGAAATCTCCATTGGTGCACGATACGAAAGGTTTGTGGGTGACTTTGTAGATCATCTAGAAAAGAAAGGAACTCTTAACTTAGAGGTTCAAGCAAATCGAAACTTAACTGAGCGGAGCCAGGCAGGTATCAAGTGGTCTTTAGGTTCGCAAGCACCAACTTTAAGTGATCATCAATATGCTGCACTTGGAACAAGTCTTAACTTTAAGCGTGCTTCTGAAATTTCTTCATATATTAACTTAACAGATAATGAATACTTTCTCTTTAAAGTTGAGCCTTTTATGAGGTGGGTAACTGAAGATATTAAGGGAAATTTGCAATTTGAAACCGTTAATACGGGGGCAACCCATTATAAAGGTGTGGATTTGGTTATAAGAGCTGAGCCAGGTGTAAATACCACGCTTTCTAGTAGATTGAGCTTTGTAGATTCTAAGAAAAAAAGTGATCTAGCAAATTTAGCTCGCGAGACAATGCAAATAAGTGTTGTTCAAAAAAATATAGCCAATAAACTAAAATTACAGGGATCTTGGAGTTGGACAGGGGATAGGTATGCTTGGTCTGGAGAAAAGCTTAAGAGCTTTAACCAATTTGATCTAGGTGCAGAGGTGAGACTTGCAAAAGGCCTGAGGGCGCAAGTCCTTGTAGAGAATGCTTTAAATTCAAAGGCTCAGTATGTGCCTGGTTACATTAGGCCAGCAGTAAATTATAGCTTTAAGGTCCTTGCCAGCCTTTAGCCCAAGGGTTTTACTTTGGTCGGTGGGCTTAAGATAAAATGGTTTTAAGCCTCGTCTGGTTCTGCGTCTGGTTCTGCTGGATTTTTTGATCTCATAGGGTAGAATTAGGAAATGAAAGCTTGGAATAAAACACTCATTGGTTCAGTTGTATTTTCCTTCACAAGCATGAGTATTTTTATATTCTCATTCAATGTTGAAGCAAATTTATATCAACAAAAAATTAAATCATGGAAAACGCCTTATCAAGAGTCTTTGTGTCGTTTAACGCCACTGGCTTGTCCGTCAAATCAAGACAAACAAGAGAAAATTCTAAAGACAGAGCTTGAGAGAATTTCTCAAATTGAAGATAATTTAAAAAAAGAAACAGAAGAGTTAAAGCTTTTTAGTTCTCTTATAGAAAATGAGCAGCATCAGCTTGTACCACCAGGCTACTTAACAGGAGAAGCAAAGACATTAAAAATTTACTTTCAGTTGCTTGCATTAGAGTCCTATTTTCAACAAAAAAACTATGCAGGAGTTCTTAATTTTTCCAGAGAGGTTTTAAAGTCAACTTTAACTCAGGCTCAAAAACAAGAAGTTCATCGTTTCCAGGTTTTATCTCATTACCAAGTTAGGAACTGGTCAGATTTAAAAGCATTTGAAGGTCAGTTAAGAGAGTGGGGTGGAGTGGATAGGCCCTTGGCTTTGTTTTTACTTTCTAAAATTAAGTCGCAAAATAAATCAAAAGCCCTGCGGTGTAAATATCCTATAAAACTTGTTTCGCTTTACCCGGGTAACCCATTTTTTGAATTGGTAGATTTAGATCAGGTTGATTTTGAAACCATAGATAATAAAGTCACAACCTGTTCATTGACCTCTTCAATGAAAAGAAAAATTTTAAGAAAACTCATCCATCAGGGCCAAACCGATCGTGCCTTTGCCTTAGTTGAAAAAATAGACAGTAAATACGAAAAAAACAGTCTTTATACAAAGGTATTATTTTGGTCAGGAGAGCCTCAAAAAGCTTATACGAGTTTTGTTGTAAGGAGTGAGAGAGATTATTTATTTAAATCAAAGCTGGCATCAAGAGCATATAATTACAAGAATGCAATCGATGCTTTTAAGGAGTGGGAACGAAAGCACTCAGTGAGTTTACAGAATATTGATGAGTATTTTAAAAGAGCTTTTTTGGCTTATGAGTTTAGAGACTATTATGATGCGCAGATGATTTTTAGTAAACTTCTTCGATTTTCGACTCGTAATAAATGGAGAAACGAAGCTTATTGGTACAAGGGGTGGACTCAGTATTTACAGTCAGATTATGCGGGAGCAATTAAGACTTGGAAGAGTTTTTTAAATGAAAAGTCAATTAACAGTTATGTAAGACGCCATTCTCAAAAGTTGGAGTATTGGATAGGTAGAGCTTATTTATCAGATGAAAAAAATGAAGCAGCCTTAGCTTTTTTCAAAAAATCTTATAACAAGAATGGAGCCACTTATTACAGCTTAATGTCTTATAACTGGATGAAAACTTTAGAGGCTCCTGTTGCAGATATTTGGTTAGAAAAATTAAGGCCTTCTTCAGGCTTGTCTTCTGTTGGTGCAACTAAATCAGTTGCTAGCGTATCTAATTCAATAAAAAGAGTAAGACTTTTTTCTGACGCTCATCTTTTAAAGTGGGCAAGGTGGGAAGCTCAAAGTGTGAAGAGTACTTTGGGGTATAAAGATCAGACTTCTCTTAATTTATGTTCCTATTTAATTAGAAAAAATATTGGAAGAGGTTTTCAAAAACAGTTCCCACGATGTT
Organism: uncultured Bdellovibrionales bacterium; assembly: GCA_937958795.1. Classification (GTDB taxonomy): domain Bacteria; phylum Bdellovibrionota; class Bdellovibrionia; order Bdellovibrionales; family UBA1609; genus CALGNA01. Next base: position 5,827 of record CALGNA010000151.1, read on the forward strand.
ATACAGATCTTGTTTCTTTTTACTCAAGACATTGGGGAATACCAGAATCACTCGTTTACGGCGTTATGAGGACAGAGAGTTTGTTCCAGCCTTACGCTATGTCGGGAGCGGAGGCTCGAGGCCTTTTGCAAATCATTCCAAAAACAGCAAGAAAATTAGCGGCACTAGAGAAGAAAGATTGGACTTCAAATGACCATTTGTTTGATCCAGATGTAAATGTATTTTTGGGAACAAGGTACTTAAAAAGGCTTGGAAGTTTGTATCAAGGTTTTTGGCCATTGGCTATTGCTGCATACAATGCGGGACCACATCGATCTGATTTGTGGCATCGAAAATTTGGTGATTTAAAAGCAGATGAGATGATTGAACATATTTTGTTTTTAGAAACTAGAAACTATGTCAAAAAAGTCTTGGTTTCTATGGCTGTCGATCAAAGTCTTCACCAGTCTTCTGAAAATATTGATTGGATGTTTTTAACTCAGAATCTACCTACCATGAAAATCCGTCCTATTACCTGGAAGGAAGATTGGACAGCTAAAGAGTAAGTAAAACCTAAGGGTTTTTTATAAGATAAATTGTAGATCAGAGGAGCCGGAAAGGGCTCCTTTTGAATTTTTAAGTCTAAATTTATGAAAAATTTGTGTTCACGCTTATCTAACAGAAGTCAGCTCTACAGCCTGCCATGACTTGAAATCCCCAGTGCTCTCTCATAAGATCTCATCCATTAAGCTAATGGGGGTTGGCTTTGTAGCCTATCTATATCCATGCGCTTATTTCTGATTTACAACTGATGATTTTGAGGAGTTTTTAGAATTATGAAAAAAGAATTTTCTGTACTGCCATTGCTGGCTGTTTTAGCTGTTGTCCTTCTTATATTACCTAGTTGTAAGCAGAATAATGCTAAGCTTGAATATGGGCTTTCATTGGACCAAACTCTAAGGGTTAATCTTGCAACAGAGCCGCCTACTTTAGATTGGAATAAGGCCACAGATACGACCTCTGCTTTTATACAAGAGAACATTATGGATGGTCTTATTGGGTATTCTTTTGATGAGGGTAAAGTTGGGTTAAAGCCAGCACTTGCGTTGGAATGGTCTTCCACTGAAGAAAATAGAATCTGGACTTTTAAGCTTAGAAAGGATGTTAAGTGGAGTGATGGACAGCCTTTTGAGCCTTATCAGGTTTTAGATGGTTGGAAGAGGTTACTGGATCCCTTAACAGCGTCTGAATATGCTTACTTTTTGTATGGGATTAAAAATGCAAAGGCATTTAATGAAGGAACTCTAGAGGACTTTTCTAAAGTCGGCATCAAGGTTGAAGGTCATCAAATACGTGTTGAGCTAGAAAAGCCAATGAGCTATTTTCCATATTTGCTCACTCATCATTCAACTTATCCTGTTAGAGTTGATGTTGTGAATAAGTTTGGAGATTCATGGACAGAGCCTGGGAATTTAATCTCACTAGGTGCTTATAATTTGAAAGTTTGGGATCACGATAAGGCCGTCGTTTTGGAGAGGAACCCATCTTACTATGGAGAGCCTGCTAAAACTCAAAATATCTTAGCCTATATGATTGAAGAACCTTCTACAGCTATTAACCTGTTTGATTCTGGTAGATTGGATATCTTATTAACTCTTCCTGCTGGAGAGCTAGCAGCTCTTAAGAAGAGGCCTGAGTATAGGGAGTCGCCAATATTATCACTTTATTATTATGGTTTTAATGTTAACAAAGCGCCAACTGATAATTTGTTAGTGAGAAAAGCAATAGCAATGGCAATTGATAAAAAAGAGATCACTAAAATGCTAAACGGAGGACAGCAACCTTTATCTGGCTGGTTACCTGTTGGCCTTTCAGATCATAGTGGAGAGGTTGGACTTCCTTATGATGTTAAAAAAGCAAAAGAACTTTTGGCTCAAGCAGGTTTTGCAGATAAGGAGATACCTAAGGTTGAAATATCTTTTAACTCCAATGAAGATCATAAAAGAGTTGCCGAAAACGTTCAGGCTCAGCTTAAAACCAAACTTGGTATAAATGTAGAACTTAAAAATGAAGAGTGGAAAGTGTACTTAGGAACACTAAGTACGAACCCGTCTCCAATGTATAGAATGGGTTGGGTTGCAGATTATCCAGATCCTGATAACTTTTTAAATTTAATGACATCTGAGTCTGAGAATAATCATACTGGCTGGGTAAATGAAAAGTTTGATAAATTAATAAAAAAAGCTGTATCGCTTAGTGAAAAACAAGCTCGTAAGGATATTTACACTCAGGCTCAAAAAATCTTAATAGAAGAAGATGTAGCTGTGGTTCCTTTGTTTTCTAGCGTCTCCCATTTGTTTGTAAATAAGAGAATAAAGAACTTTCCAGTAAATGTTATGAGTCGATTTGATTTAAAAGATGTTGTTGTTCAATGAATGTAAAGCGTCTGTCAAAAATATTTAGTATACTATTTGGTGTTAGCTTTTTTGCAGTCGTAATAGGGGATTGGGTCATTAACTCTACCCCCATGGCACTTACTTTATTTTTTGCATTTACTTTTTTTGCAATGATAGGTTTGTTTGTTGTAGAAAAAGGTTTGGTTCCTTACACTTTTAAAAGAATCCTAGGAAGCCTGGTCACTTTGTTTGTTATAGCGAGTGCTACTTTTTTTATGTTAAGGCTTTTGCCTGGTGGTCCCTTTGATAAAGAAAAAACATTACCACCTAAAATAAAAGCTCATATTGAAGCTAAATACAATTTAGATAAATCCATCATGTGGCAATATGGTGATTATATGTTTGGGCTTATGAAGGGTGACTTAGGAGAGTCTTACAAATACTTAGGAAGACCTGTGCGAAAGATTATAGGTGAATGCTTGCCTGCATCCTTTAAGCTAGGTTTTTATGCGCTCATCTTATCTTTTCTGATCGGGATACCACTTGGTGTGTTAGCGGCAGCTAAACATAATACTTGGCTTGATCAGGTTTCAATGATTTCTGCAATCAGTGGCGTAGCTTTGCCAAATTTTGTTGTGGCAGCATTATTAGTTTATGTATTTGCTATGCAACTAAACTGGTTTCCTCCAGCCTTGTGGTCGGGGCCACTGTACTATGTCTTGCCCGTTGTGACCTTGGGAGTAAGACCAGCTGCAGTTCTTGCTAGGCTGACTCGTGCTAGTGTTCTTGAGGTCATCTCAAGTGATTATATTAGGACAGCAAAAGCTAAGGGGTTAAGTGGGAAGAGAATTTTATTTCAACATGTACTTCAAAACTCTCTTATACCTGTTTTGAGTATTGCGGGGCCTTTGGTGGCCGGTGTTTTAGCTGGATCTTTTATTATTGAAATATGTTTTGCAGTACCAGGAATGGGCAAGCATTTAGTTCAAAGTGTTACAAATCGTGATTATCCACTTATTTTGGCATTAACGCTTTTATATTCAACTTTATTAGTTTTTGCGAATTTAATAGTCGATCTTTTATATGCTTATTTTGATCCAAGGATGAAACTATCATGACTCAATCAGATCAGGTAAAAATTAAAACAACTAAAGATTCAGCTGCAAATAGTTTATGGAACGATAGTTATATTCGCTTAAAGAAGAACAGATTAGCTATATATTCTTTTTATTTTATTTGCCTTATTATTCTTACAGGCATCTTGGCGCCTCTAATTGCACCATACTCCTTTGAAACAACACATATGGATGATGCCTTTAAAAGTCCAGGGATGCCCTATCTATTTGGAACAGATGGCTTGGGTCGAGATATGCTTTCGCGCTTAATATACGGTGCAAGGCTTTCAATGGCAGTAGGAGTAATAACTGCAATATTATCGCTTTTATTTGGTGCCATATATGGTGGAATTTCAGGTTGGATTGGTGGTGCAACTGACGGAGTGATGATGAGAATAGTCGATATTCTATATTCTATTCCAAGTTTAGTTTTATTGATTTTAGTTAAAGTTATTTTTGATTCTTTTCACTTTTTTGAAAACCCTGAGCTGCGATCTCTGGTTGGGATGTTGTTGGCTTTGAGTTTAGTTGGTTGGGTGACGTTAGCTCGGGTGGTTAGAGGCCAGGTTTTGCAGGTCAAGCAATTAACCTATATTGAAGCTGCACAGAGTTTGGGTATTAAAGGTCCGCGAATTCTACTTAGACATATTTTTCCTAATATTCTTGGGCCTATTATTGTTTTATTAACATTTCAAATTCCATCCAATATTTTAGCAGAAAGTTTTTTGAGCTTTATTGGTTTGGGTCTTAAGCCTCCATACAGTTCATGGGGTGTTTTAGCGAGTGATGGCTGGAGGTATATGAGGAGCTATCCTTATCTTATTTTCTTTCCGAGCCTTATATTATTTTTAACAATGCTAGCTTTTAATTTATTTGGTGATGGTTTAAGAGATGCGTTTGATCCAAAGATGAAAAAATAAAGCTAAAGTGGAGTTTAGTAGTTTAACTGAATACTGCCAGGGCTACTTATGTTTCGTTTAGCCGGTGTCGTCCAAATTTTAATTTGTGGATAGAGGTTGGCTCTTAAGTATTGTGAAAATTGAGTAGGTGAGACTTCGTCATTTTGTCCGTCTAAAATAAGCTTTGTACTAATCATGTCAGTAGCCAAGCAATCTGTTGAGACTTCACCAGTTCTAAATTTTTGTTTGCAAAAATCTGTAATAGTAAAGGGCATGACTTTAATACTATTTCCTTGAGCATCAGCAAAGTAATTTACGAACCCAAGTCCCCAAGTGTGATTGGTGTCGTTATTAGAGGGCATTTCTGCAAAACCTCTAAAGCTCTGGTTGTTTGCACCTGAAACTATAGTTGGGAAACTGAAGGTCTTAAAAACAAACCTCTCAATTTGGTCACCATTGGGGCAATTAAAAAAAGCGCTACTTGCAATATTATTCCATTGAGAGTTAGTTCCTGTGTTACAGCAGTGAAGTTTAGGTTTATTATCAACATCAAATTTAATAACGGGTCTGAATGGAATGCTTAAAGCTTGATTGAATGCAGTTGTTGCATTTAGTGCTGGGTTTAAAATGCTCTCATTGTTGTTAAGGCTTCCAATCGGTAAACATCTAGATATGAGAATATTCATACTTTCTCTATGCACAGTAGGGGATGAGGTATCGTGAAGACCTTCATAATCATACATGGTCCAACTATCTAAGTAGAACCCATTTTCTAAAGGTGCAGGAGGTACAAGGTTAGGTGATGCTCCAGATGTAGCTGACCAAAAGGGTCTTCTTTTGTCTGGATCAATATCAATAACACAGTCATTTTTCATTCCATACAAAGCTTGGGTATTTTGTTGGGGGGAAGTGAAATAAGAGGTATTTGACCCTTCCCCTTCTCTACAAAAACCTTCTCTATAAATAAAAAATGTTCTTCTTGGATTGTAGAGGCTTAGATCCATAAAATACTTGGACTTTTCAACTTTTTTTAAAAAAACATTAGAAATTTCAATACTTGAAACTTTACTTTCAGTATTATCTTGCACAATAACAAAAAAAATAATCACTTTACTGGCTAAAAAAACTAAAAATCCAGATAAAGAGATTGCAACCATGAGTTCAAGAAGAGTTAAGCCAGAATTATGAGGAAGCTTTTTAAATCTGTTTTGTAACAAGTTATTTAATTGCATAGATTAACGAGTTCGCCTCCACCAATTCTGGATGAGCTAGAAGTATTAAAGTAGGTTAAGAATAACCTTTGAATGGTGTGATTTGTAGTTAACTGCGATTTTTTAAGTCTTTTAAGACCTAAGCCTGTGCAAGTTCCTGAAGTTTTGATTATCTTGTCACCCATTTTAGATAGGCAAATTTCACGATTGGGAGTATCTATCTCATCAGCTGTCCAGTTACTGCCAATAACGCAGTAGTTGTTGTAGTCAGAATAAGAGTCAAAAACTTCATCTTCTGGTGTTAATGGATCATCTACAAGTCCATTTGGTTCAAAGAGGCGAGGTAAATCAGGGTTGTCTAAACTTGGGATGCCTGATGTAGAATTAAAATTTTGATATTTAATATTTTGTACAAGATCGGCTGCATTTGAACCATAAAGTCCTACCCATGCAGCCTTATTTTTATGGATTTTAGGGTCAGGAAAGGGGTAATATTCGGGCAATCCATTAAGATGAGTACTACCGTCTTTAGTTAATTCTAGCATAGCTTGCGACCAATGAAGGCCAGTTGAAGGTGCAACAAAAAGTCCATTTTGTAATCTGCAATAATTGTGTCCATTAGCCCAGTTTCTCGAGGTCCGTGACGTTTTAAAATAAATGCCAGGGTTAGATTTGTTTCTACAGATAAAAGGGAGTGCATTTCCAGAAGTAGTTTGTCTCGATTTTATAACGCCTCTGTAGCGAACATCATGTATTAAAATACCATGCCATGCTCCGCCAGTTGGTGTTGGTTCCTGAGTTACAGCACTTGGAAAAAAGTTTTTGATATTACCTCTAAATGTATCAAGTTTCATTTTGCCATCAGGAGCATAATATAGGTTATTGGCTTGATTATAGTATAAGAATATTTCTGGTATAAATGGTATTTGAGACGAGATTAAAAACATATCATCTATCTTTTCAATGTCATATCCAATCCAAATTTGAAATTGATTTCCGTTAATTTTAATTAAACCAGGGTCATCTCTAAAAATATGATGATTCATTATTTCTTTGGAAATAACCATTTGCTCAGGTGTATCTGGTCCCATAAAAAGACCAATTCTTGATAGGTTTGGAAATCTTATAACATTACCGCTTGCCCAAGAAAATGCAAAAGTCCCGTTGGGAATGTTGTTGGAATCACCCGAGTAACTAGGTGTCGTAAGAACATCTTTAAAGCTTTCTTTTCCCTGTGGGAAAAAAGCATTAATGAGTCCTCTTTTTTTATCTTTTACTACAAGTTCTTCTAAGCCTAGTTCATAACACCATTGTCTTGCTTGTTCAAAAGTACCACGTCGAACATTTCGATTCGTAAATTT
>CALGNA010000152.1 GCA_937958795.1 uncultured Bdellovibrionales bacterium
CTTGCGTACTGATATTCACGATGAATCAGTTTAAGTTTAATTTTTTGGTTTAAAGCTTGTTCCTCAGTGATAGGGTTCAGAATAACAATATGGGGGCTTATGTTATCTTTTTTAGAGTAGGTCCACTGAGTACTTTTAATCCCTAATACATGGTCTCCCGAGAAAACAGGAACTTCAATTCTATTGGCTATACTTTTTCCCTTGTCATCTTTAAATTGTGCTTCAAAATACATAAGACCATAAGAATGAATCAATTCAGAATTTAAAAGAATTTGTTGTGTTACTTCTCCATTTTTATCTGTTTCAAATTCTCCAGATCCTAGTGTAAGTGACCTTTTGTGCGGAGGTTGTTCATAACCATCTATCTGAATGTTTTGGTTCCTGGAAAACTGAAAAGACTGCCATTTTGGTGTTTTAGGAGTCCAATTCCTATCCAGAAAATTTATAGAATAAGATCCTTTTTGACTGCTGGCCCCACCACCAAAATGATAAGTAGCATTTGCTTTAAAGGCGGCAGTTTGGCCTGCAAGGTATCTCTTTTTTTGAGAAACAACAGACACTTTAAATGCAGGCAGGGTAAATTCTTGTACCTGGAAACTCCCAAGGTGAGACCTCTTTGGTTTCTTTTTGGATAGGTCTAAGTAGGTCATGCTATAGTGACCAAGAGGTGCCGTGGACGCTAATTTAAATTCTGTATGAGTAGTGCCAAATTCTGATAGATTCAAAGGTCCAGATCTAAAGACTTCTTTTCCCCGGCTATCATCGACAGCAATTGCAATTTTCTTGGCTGGTATGAAACCAAAGCTTCTAGGTTGCCACTTTCTAGCAAAAAGTTTAATTTTAACACTTTGGTTTGGCTGGTAAAGGGGGCGGTCCGTTATACTGTGAACAAGCATATTGTTCTTTTCAGTCATAGGGTAATCGCTTATATAATGGCCAGAATCAAAATCATTAAAATCATATGGGCTGATGCCTTTTTGTCCTTCATTAATTGGTAGGATGGAAAAATCATCTTCTGTTTTAGCAGTGATAAATATTTTATTCTTATCAGAAGAGTAATAACTGTTTTGGTAGTATTTTCTGTTTTTATCAAAATTTTGAAAACCACTTAGGGAGACAAAGCCATTGCTGTCGCTTGTGCCATATGAAATAGATTTTTTATAGTTTCTAAGTTCTACTCGGACACCTTCAATTGGTTTCCCTGTAGATATAGAATGTATCCAAGCACCGGAGTTAAAGTAACCTACTTTGGCTAAGATACCTAAGTCTGTTTTTAGAAGCATAAACTTTTCACAAATTTGTGAAGTCGAGGTTCTTTTTGTGTTTTTAACAGCAAGTGGGTTTTGAAAGACTCCCACAAAGAGTCCATTATCAAAAGGTTGATTGAGTTCAGCCAAGTTCATTGGGTGATACTGTGGAAACTGTTGATTGCCTGAAGGAATAGTTATGTTTTGATAATTGGATTTGAATTCTTTAACCTTATAGTCTTTGTGTCCGTTTCCGCATGAAATTTGTGAATTATCATAATATCTCCAAAGCTCTAAATCATTAGGGTCTTGGGTTTGGTAAGAATGAAAATCAAAACTCTCAATGCTAACGCTTCTGTAGCTAACAATAGGTTCTTGGTCTTTTTCAATAACTCCAAAATTGTTAATTCCGGTCAGGCTTGGGTAATAGGGGGTTGTTCTAACAACAATGTCTTTTATACCAGTTAAGGGGCGTCCAAAAGCGTCTTTGATATCTTTTATTTTAATTTGATACTTATGGTTACCAAGTAGGTTTTTTCTAAAGCCTAAGCTAGAGACAAGTTCTTTGTCAGAAACTGTATATTGAGTGTAAAAATTGTATGTGCTGGAGTGTGTAAGTTGAGGGATGTTTTGTTCAGTAGAAGCATCTGATGCATCGCCAGTTGTATATGATGTTTCTAAAACATCTTTTTCAATGGGGCTTGAGAATTTAATGGTGAAATTGGATCCTGGGTTACAGCCATTCACAACATAAGTATTACCTACAACACGAGTTGTTTTAGGATCATAACTTTTACGGTTACATTGTACGGATTCTATTTTAAAATCATCTAAAGTTTTAAAGTGTCTGATGTACTCTTTGCCTTTGAGGTCTCCTGCGATAGCTTTTGCGTTTTCAGATATTTTTATGCTGCAAGATTTTTTATTTTCAATTTTCCTATCAAAATTTAATTCATAGGCGTTTTCAAAAAGCATTGCTTGGGAGTCGCCGTCTTTTGGATCTAAAGGAAGTATATTGATGGCACCACAGTTAGAAGTGGTGTTTTTCACAAGAGAGTTTAAATCCATGGGTTGGTTGAATTCTATGTAGTAGGTAGGGCGTTGATAGTCTTTCCAGTTCCAAGTGATTTTATCAATTTTCCAAGATTTCGTATTGAAATTTGTTATGTAGTCTTTTCCAAGTTTCGTTTCATCAAAGGCCTGAGCTGACTTAGAGACTTTGATTTTGTAGTTTTGAGACAGGGGTAGAGGTTCATCGAGTTGGCAACCTATGCTCATTCTATTAAGCCATCTCCAGGTGCAATTTACTTTTGGAGTGACCTTAATTGGAAAGTTTTCTCCAAGGGCTTCCATGTCTCCAAGCGGAATCATGGGTTTGTTAAATGTAACCGATATTTGATTTACATCTAAGTCATTTTTCTCGTTTGGACTTGTAAACATCACTTTTAGGGGGGTCTTTCGGCTTTCTTCTAGTGACTTATCAGTCACTTTGAAAGCATCAGGCTCTTCAATTGAGTTTATAACAGGGAGTTGAGCTGTGTTATTTTTCTTAGAAAATGAATTAAATACCAAACCTGCTATGATAATGAATACAGGTAGAAGTATAAGAGATGCTTTTTTAATCATGAAGAGCTCACTTAGGGTGTGAAAGGCCGGCAAAGAACCAATTATCAATTTTCAGGAACTTTTATAGATGTAATATAAACTATGGAAAATGAAAAGTCCCACCATGGGTACAGCGTGGAAGGACCTAGTGAGGCTTTTCTAAGAAACTACTTCAAATTATAGCAAATAAACGTCTTTTGGAGGCATATTTTAACATGCCTTGAGTAAATTTGGCTGAGGACATCAGTGTATGAAATTCTCACGCCTGATGCTACGGAGGCTTTGGTTATAATGGGTCTTGTCTGCTCAGTTATGTGAAATTTTTATAGTTTTACCACTTTTTTCAATTCTTACTACAGGCAACAATATAAATCAGTTAATACTAAGACTATTGAGTCGTCTTAATCCACTCTAATTGTACCCCATGAAACTCATTTTTTAAACATTCAGAAAAGGCGTGCGTAATTTGATTGTCTGAAAAATTATGACCTCGTTGTGTGTATGATTTTGCTAACTCAGGGGCACATTTTTTGAACCTATTTTCTTGATCCTTATAGTCAAGATCCAGGAAATTTCTATGAGTCTTATAGTGGGTATAAATTTGGCTTTGATTAAAGCTTAAGTGTAGTTTTAATTCAATAAAGTGCAAAGAAGGAGACTCTAATTGCTTTGTATAAATGAGGGCATCTATAGTCAGATCTTGGTCAGAGTAGAGAGCTTTTGAATTAATACTGTTAAGGAGGGTGGTAGTATAGGGGTTGTAAGTATCTTGAAGAGAGCGAAGTTCGTTAAGTCTTTCAGCAGTAGCTTCAGATATTGGTTTTTCAGGGTCGCTCATAAAGTTTCCTTCAGAGTCTAAAAGCATTTTAAGTTCTTCTGTTTCTGTTTCAGCAAAAATAATTTGATTATTAAAACTTTGACTGTCTGCTACTAAATCAGCAGGACTAAATTGATGGGCTTCTAATACAGGCAATCTGTCAGCTGGATTAATATCTATATTTCCGGGAGGTACTTGCACCTTACCAAACCCATAAATGGATTCATTTAACTTAGGGTCCGAACTTCCTGCATAATTTTGTTTTGCAGGCCTCGGCGTTTTAAACTTGTATAGGGTTTGATTTCTGTCGTAGGTATCAACTGCAAATTGGGTTTTATCTATTAGTCCTTCTAATAAGATTTCAGTAGCAATAATGTCTTTAACAGATATAACTACTATATCTTTAGCTGCTAGAGCAATAAATCCATAATCTTTTTCTCCCAAGCCGTCTACTGTCATTTCTAAACCAGTTAATTTAAAGGCACCAGATACAGGAGTAACGTAGCCTGGCAAAACATGACCTTTTTCATAAATAAAAACCATATGGTTTAAATTAAGATCTTTGAGATTAGGGGAGCTTTGAAGTTGATCTAAAGCGCTTAACAGTAAAAACATTGAACCCGAGTAACATTGCAGTTTTCCCTTATATAAAGGATCAAGAGGGTTTACGTTGTCTTTGTTATACTTAAGCTCATCGCTATACTTAGAAATGAGTAGTTTAGAGGTGGTCATTTTTAGTTCTTTAAAATTTGTAACAGGACTGTTGGAAAAAAATTCAGTTAAGTCAACTTGAGGATCGGCTTCTAATTGACTGTACTCAGGCTGATTATGAAACTTATTAATCAAGTTAGATAGAGCAAGCTTGAAGTATTCAGGCTTATTGGTATTTTCATTTAAGATGTTTATAAATTCTAATTTTTGCTTACTTAAAAATTCTCTTTTTATATCATAATTTTTGCCATGATAATTAAACGAAATGGGTTGAACCTCTTGAGTGCTAAAGTTAGTAGCTTCTAAGTATCCCCATTTAATAGCATAGAGATAGGTTTGGTCACTAGCGTTTTCAATAAAG